>JAICEJ010000415.1 GCA_025924215.1 Candidatus Binatia bacterium | reverse complement strand
CATGCCGCCGGCAAGAGTAACGAATAGGCTCCAACGAGCGCCGCTGCCGCCCGCACGCTTGCGCGCACGGCGACGCTGTTCCGACCACATTGCCAAGATGATGCTGCGTCGAGATTTTTCCATCTCTTTGAAGCGCGGCATGGTGGCAGTGAGACTGAGCTTGTCGGGATCGGCGGCGTAAATTCCGCCAAGCAGCGGTTGGGCGACCCGCTCCAAGGCTTCGCTGCCAAAACGACGCCGGACAAAGGTGCCGAGACTTTCATCGACGTAGGCATCGCCTCGCGGCGTCAGCAGTTCCGCCGCCATGCGCAGTTTCCCGCGCCAAGAAAACAGCGGTGTCCGAACGAAGGGAGTCAGTTGGGTCGGCGCCAGCAAGAAAAAACCTTCCGGCAGGGGCACGAGCTTGCCGTGATGAACGATATAAATCTTTTGATGCGCAGCCTGGGTCGACACCAAACGTGGTGCCAATCCGAGCCGTTCACAGAGGCGCAGCGCCCAGGGTTTTTCAGAGATGAACGAATCAGGTCCGGCCTCGATGAGAAAATCGCCGACTCGCTCCGTCGCAATGCAGCCGCCGAGGCGATCGGACGCCTCAAGCAGAAGGATCTCGACGTCTAAGTCTTGGGCGTTTCGTAACTCCAGCAAGCGGTGCGCTGCCGCCAATCCGGCGATGCCGCCGCCGACGATGACGATGCGACGGCTCATGAGCGGCGCCTCTCGTCGTTCCCCTTTCCACATTGGCGGGACGAAGGACCCAATCGTTTTGAATTTTGCAATTTACTGACGGGCCTGCACGGATCTGACAATCACGTCCGCGATCATTTGGATAAAGGTTGTGTAATCATTTGGACAACTGGCGCGGTGTATCCTGATGCCGGACTGCGCCGCTGTTTTCTTCGCTTCGATATCGAGGTCGTAAAGAACTTCGACATGGTCGCAAACAAAGCCGATGGGAGCGATGACGACATCGGTAGCGCCCCGAACCGAGAGATCGCGTATGACCAGGTTGATGTCGGGTTCGAGCCAGGCATCGCCTGGTTTCCCACTGCGGCTCTGATACGCGATGGACCAGTTCTTGTAGCCGATCTTTTCGGCGACGGAATGCGCAGTGATCTCAAGCTGCTCAACGTACGACGATCGGTTAGCCATCGGGACCGGCACGCTGTGCGCGGTGAAAACCAGAGGAGTCGCCGGATGTTGCTCGCGCCCAATCCCGGCAAAGCTTTCTCTGATGAGCTCGCACCAGGTCTGGATAAACAGCGGATGATCGTGCCATCCAGCGCAGTAGTCGATCTCCGGCGAATCAGCGCCAATTTCAAATCGCGCATCGGCAACGTTCCTCTGATACCTCCCCCAGCTCGCATCGGTGTGGTGCGAGGAAAGAATAAATCCCAATGCCCGTTCGACCCGATCGTTGGCCATTTGTCTGAGTACATCGACGAAAAAGGGAGCGGCGTTACGCATGCCGACGTACACGGACAAATCCATGCCTCGATCGCGCAGCAGCTTTTGCACCGCGCGCGCTTGTCGATACGTGATCTCATTCAAGGGTGATTTGCCGCCGACGGCTTCATAGTGGCGCGCGACATCCTCAAGACGTTGCGGCGGAATCGCAATGCCTTGTGTCACCCGCGCCAGAAACGGCCGAATCTCCTCAGCAGAAGTTGGGCCGCCGAATGCGATCAAGAGAACAGCTTGATAGGGAAGCACCATGGCTGGAGGTTAACGCGCGCTCAACTCGTGAACCGCTTCAACCATGGCGATGACGTGATCGACCGGTGTTTCAGGCAGCACGCCATGTCCCAAGTTGAAGATATGGCCTGGCCGATTACCGGCGCGGTCGAGCACGTCGGCGACACGGCGCCTGATTTCTTTCGGCGGTGCAAACAGGGCGACGGGATCGAGATTACCCTGCACCGCGACGTCATGTCCTACGGTCGCCCAGCCTTCGTCCAGGTTGATTCGCCAATCAAGACCGATCACGTCGCCGCCCGCGGCGCGAATGTGCTTCAGCAGTCCAGCCGTGCCGGTGCTGAAACTGATCACAGGCACACCCGGGGTAATCCCGGCAATGACCGAGCGCGTGTACGGCAGAACGAAATGCTCGTAATCACCCGGCGTAAGACAACCTGCCCAACTGTCGAAGAGTTGCACGGCTTGAGCGCCGGCGGCAATCTGACAATTGAGATATTTGGTGATCAGCTGGGAAAGCCGCTGCAACAGGCAGTGCCAGACCTCCGGAGCCGTGTAGTACAATTTTTTTGCGTGTGTGTAGTTACGCGAGCCGGCTCCTTCGATTAAATACGACGCCAAGGTAAAAGGCGCTCCGGCAAAGCCGATCAGCGGCACCCGGTCGTCCAGCGCCGCGCGGGTTTTCTTCACGGCTTCGTAGACGAACGAAAGCTCCTTATTGGGATCGAAGTCTTTAAGATCATCGAGATCTTTGCCGTTGCGCACCGGCCGGTGGATCACCGGGCCATCCCCTTTCGAGTACTCTAGGCCCACGCCCATGGGCTCGAGGATCAACAAAATGTCGGCAAAAATAATCGCCGCGTCTACCTTGAGTCGCTCGACGGGTGTCACGGTAATCTCGGCCGCGAGATCGGGCTTTTTGCAAAGCTCAAGAAAACCGTACTGCGCCCGCAGAGCGCGATAGTCTTCCATATAGCGGCCGGCCTGACGCATAAGCCAGACCGGCGTATAACGAACTGCTTCGCGGCGGCACGCGGCCAGGAAAGGGTGATTTTGAAGCGATCGATTGGGCATGGACACAGGACTAAAAGAGACTACGGAGCTTCGTTGTTGAAATCAACTGCGGCGTTTACGCGGCCCGGCCGCGCCGATTGCATCGTCACCGTACTTTTCGCGCAGATGATCGATGCCCTGGTAGAGCTTGTGCCAGGAGCTGCGTTTGTTCTGGTCCAGAAGAGACTCCTGCCAGCCGGAGATCTGCAGCGCGCTGGCGCTGACGCCCAGGAGCCGGACGGCTCGATCGGGTGCAAGGTGCTGTCGCAACAGTTGCTTGACTGTTTCGAATATTTCGCGATCGAAGCAGGTCGGAGAACTCAGGGTGCGAGAGCGGGTTATGGTGTGAAAATCGCTGTAGCGAATCTTGACCATCAGACATCGGGCGTAATAGTTTTCCCTGCGCAACCTGCCCCCAACCTCTTCGACGAGCTGCCAAAGAATCCGTTCCAAATGTTCGATGTCCTTCAGCGGCTTGTCTAACGTAGTCTCGTTGCCGATAGAGTGCTCGTGATGGCGCTCGCGATGATCGGCATCGCCGAGATCGAGATAGCGTGATCCCAACTCGCAATCGAGCAAGTCGCCGATGGTTCGGACGCCTCGCGCCAGCAACTCCTTCTGGGTTTTCGGACCTACGCCCGGAACCAACTCAACCGGTAGGGGCGCGAGAAAATTTTTCTCCTCTCCGCCGTCAACAAAAATGAGGCCCTGAGGTTTGGCTAAAGTCGCGGCGATTTTGCTGACGGCCCGATGGCTGGAGACTCCCCCTGAAGACGGCAAGCCGAGCTCCTGCTCGATGTGCCGGATAATTCGATCGGCAGTCTGCAACGGCGGACCCAGGAGTTTCTCCGTGCCGGTAAGATCGACCACTCCTTCGTCGATCGAGATCGCATGCACCTCTGGAGAGTATTGCCGCAGTATGGCAAAAACTTTGTGGGAATATTCCGAATAGAGCCGGTGGCGGTTGGGAAGAAATATCCCGTGCGGACACAGTTTGTTGGCTCGAAACCCCGGCATCGCCGAATGAATGCCGAATTTTCGTGCTTCATAAGACGCCGACGTGACCACGCCTCTACCATTGCGGCCACCGACGATGACCGGCTTGTTTCTCAAGCTCGGATCCAGCGCCTGCTCCACGGACGCGTAGAATGCGTCCATGTCGATGTGGAAAAACCAACTCATGAGTCGAGTATATGCCGAGCGTCGAGCAACTGAAATCTAAAATCAATCGCGCCGGCTGCCTCTAACCGCGGAGAAGAACACCGCCAGCAAAGTCAGTCCGTTGATAACATGAATCGTGTAGTTGAACGGGCCAATCACGGACTCCGGCATCGTGCTCCAGCTTTGCGGTGACTGAGTCTCTGCCGGGGTTAAACCTGACGCCGATAACATACTGCTGAAAAGCGTCGACGCCATAGCTACGCCGATGGCACTGCCCGTCCGTGCCGTAGTGGCGATCATGCCAGCGGCGGCGCCAATCTTGTCGTGGCTCACCGCTCCTAATGTCGCGCTCTGATTGGGCGCGTTAAATAACGCCCAGCCGACTCCCCAGAGCGCCAGGGGAACCATGATTCGCAGTAACGATGACTGCAGGCCGAGTGAGCCGACGAAAAATTGCGCGATGACGACGACGACGCAGCCGATAGTGCAGAGCAGGCGGGACCCCAGCCGGTCCGACCAGGTGCCGGCAATCGGCGCCATGAACATGATGATCAGCGAGTCGGCGATGATGATCCAGCCCATCTGAGAGGGCGAATAGCCTAATAGGTTTTGCAAATAGAAGGGCAAAAGAAAATTGATCGCCGACAGACTTAAGGTAATCAGGAAAAGACTCAAGATGCCTGCGCTAAACAGACGACTGCGGAACATGGACAGAATTAAGATAGGCATTCGGGCCTTGGTTTCGGCAAATAAAAGAAACGCCATTGCAACTAGCGAGAGCAGCAATGTCAGCAGAAACGTCGGGTGGCGCCAGCCGAGCAGCGGCAGGCGATCAATCGCGTATAAGAATAGCCAGGTG
>JAICEJ010000414.1 GCA_025924215.1 Candidatus Binatia bacterium | reverse complement strand
CGAACTAATTCAAACAGGTTTATCTGGCACGCTGCGGTCGGCCTGGCGCAGCTGGGACTACATGCATTCGCACCAATGAGAGAAATAACCGGCGCGACTCGCAAAGGTGATTAAAGCACCACAGCATATCGCAACGAAAATCCGCATCGATTAATCTGAAATCGAATTCGTCGCCATCGGGCCAGCGCCATCTTGGATTGACCACATTGGGCGGCCCTCCAATCGGGTTAACTCGAAGTTTTGACCTCAAACAGTGAAATCCGTCGAATCACCCTGGTGCTATTACAATTGGGGCACCTGATCGGTCTGGTTTTTTTCTGATACGGGGCCGAATGAAAACATCAGCTCGAAGTTCAGGTCGCACTTCTGACAATGAAACTCCCAAGTGGCCATGCGAGCTTGATACGGCGAGGCGGACCTGCCGGCCATTCACGCTGCATTATGCATCATGTTTCGCGCTCTGTGCTCGAGAACCTGTTGCGCGTGGACCTCTACTTGTCTGATAAAGGATGGCGACACCGCGTAACCGTCGCTTTCATAGGTGAGTATAGGCATGTCACTGCGAATGCTGAGCGGCTTGAGAATGGCCTCGGCGATGCGGAACGGTAAGCAGTTAAACGGACCGATAATGATGATGCCGTCGTAACCGTCCACCTGTGCGCGCACGCCGTCGCCGACGGTTGGAATGACCTCGCCGTAGATCTTGGGTGAGATATGTTCCGACGCGTCCGCAAATGTAGCCGCTGCGTCTCCTTGCAGTGCCCTCAGATAGCTGCTCTTGTGAAAGATCTTGCGGTAGTAGGCTTCTGTTCGCTTCTGGCTCTTATAGGCGAGCCAACGGTGCAAATACTCTTTCCCAGCCGGCTGAAAAATTCTTGTACAAGCTTTCGCCAGTGCCGCGCCGCCCGGTTTAAATCCCCAAGTGCCGGCTGCTTCAGAGATCCTGTCATACGCCCCATAGAGCAGCAGTCCGTTCAGATCGACGGGTTTGAGAATGATGCCCCGATCATTGTAGATCTCGCGCACGCCTTCCATGAAGAATGGGCTGAAGCGGGTGAAGAAATCGCCGGTGACCACTATCCGCGGGCAATCGAGGGGATTTCGCTTGCGCGGCAGGGATGGCAGGCGATCGACGAAAGCGGGAAGTTGCGCATGGAATTGCTCCAGTGAGATTGCGCTCGCGATGAAGCTTTCCCATTCCTTTCTCAGCTGCGTCGAGGCATCCGGCTCTGCGACCACATGCATCACCTGTTCGAGCTCGACCATGATGTCCGCCACCACCAGAGCCGGCAGGGTGTACTTCGCTAGCGTGATGGCATCGTAGCCGCAAAGCTCGTTTTCACCGCCGGGAGTAAGCAGGAATAAATCGTCCAACTGCTGTTCAACGATGAACCGCTCCAGATAGCTCATGTAGGCATCGATCACACAGGGCGCTCCGCCCTGCAGCATATAGAAGCCGGCGATTTCACCGGGGGCGCGCCGCTCGTGAATCTCGAGCAGCTGGCCAAGGCAGATCGGTAATGGTAGGCATTCCCGTCCGGAGGTGAATTGAAGGCCTCGACTTAGGTGACGGCGGTCGAGCGGTATCACCGGACCGGCGTGCAAGCCCAACCAGCCGACGGACATCGCCAGAGATTCCGCATGAAATTGTGAGAAGTTGGGGAAATAGAGCTTGATCCGAGGATCAGTGATGGCTATCTGCTCGCCGTTGCCGCGGCTGACTTGACCGCCGGCGATAAGGCGAGCCGGGTTGAATGAGTTGCGGCGTCTGACCTGGCCTTCACGGTGATTGTTCACGATATCGAGAAACGCTTCCAAGCGGGTTTGTACGCCGGCGTCGGCGGTATGGGCATCGATTTCGAGAATTAGATAGGGCTTTGAGCCCATCTCGGAC
Organism: Candidatus Binatia bacterium; assembly: GCA_025924215.1. Taxonomy (GTDB): domain Bacteria; phylum Desulfobacterota; class Binatia; order UBA9968; family UBA9968; genus WHTF01. Next base: position 2,879 of record JAICEJ010000414.1, on the reverse strand, counting down.
GCGAGCATCGATTGGGTGAAAGCGTCTATGGTGCAACTGAAGTTGCTAACGCAGAGAAGAAAAAGATTCGGGTTCTGCTTGACCACTTCCACGGCATTCATCACCTGGTTGGCGAAGTGCCACGAGGTGGGACCTGCGCCCGCCGGCGTAAGGCAGTCGGCGGGAATCGCCGCGACTCCCATGCTCGATAATTTCTTGCCTACCGATTGCGACCCTTCGGGGGTGAAAGCATTGTAGCTGTGGCCGGCGAGGACGATCGCCGGCTTATTCCCGGCTATCGCTTGTCCCAGTGCAGCTTGTCCTAGCTGCTCCAGATCGCGCTCGGCATCGGTTTGTACCTTGACGGCGGCGATCCACTGCCGTTCCGCCAACTCGCGCGTTTGTGCAAGCTCGTTGACCGCCATTTCGACCAAGGCGGAGCAGTCGGCGTAACCGTTGCTAAGATCGAGCAGCGGTGAGAGCAGATGGATCTGCGGATAAGCCTTGGCCAGGAAATAGGGACTGGCCTGGGTGATCGGACATAGATAAGATTCTTTCGATGCTTCGCCCCGTGGCATGCGCATGACATGAGGCAAAAAAATCAGCTCCACACCGCGTTTAACCAGGTCCAACACGGCGCCGTGGGCGATCTGCGCGGGAAAACAGAAGCCGGCATTCGATTGGAGCTCGCCGCGGGAGTCGATTTCCGATAACACCACGTCCATGCCCAAGCCGGCGAAGAAGGTCGAGTAGAGAGGATAGAGCGAGTGAGTTGTTAGAGCCTTTGGGACGCCGATTCGTTTTCCGTTGGCTGGACTATTGTAATTGGGACGACCAAAAAGCAGCTTGCGCCTTTGCTCTACCAGGTCAGGCGCCGCTGCGCTGCGCGTTTTTCGTTTCCAGACATTTTCATAAAGACTGCAGCGGCCGCCAAAAGGAAAGCGTCTCCCCGCGACTTCGAAATGGTCGATGCTGCAGTACATGTTGCAGGCGCCGCAGGTAAATCGACTTGTCCGTTTCATCTCCGGCTCGGCCAGACTCAAAAGCTCCGTCGCGGTCGCCAACGAGCCGCGCGCTCGCTGGAGCCCCAGCAAGGCTACGCCCACCGCACCCAGCAACTCCGGGTTCGGCGGAATCACCACATGGCGGTCGACGCTATGAGCGAAGGCGTGTGCGATCGCATGATTAAGAGCGACGCCGCCTTGCAGGAAGACTTTTTTGCCGACATAGCGGCCCCCCTTGACTCGATTGAGATAATTGCCGGCGATAGCGTAAACCAGCCCGGCGACAATGTCCTCGCGCGATTGGCCTTCTTGCAGGGCGATGCGGATATCGGAGTTGATAAATGCCGCGCAGGTAGCCTTGAACTGCACCGGCGCCGGAGCAGCCAGCGCAAGCTCGGCGATTTTCGAAACATCGATGCCGAGATCGCCGTGGGCGCTTTCTTCGAGAAATGAACCGGTACCCGCTGAACAGGCGTTATTCATCGCATAGTCTATGGGAACGCCGTTGCGCAGATAGATGTATTTGGAATCCTGTCCGCCGATTTCAAAGATCGTGTCAACGTCGCCATCGAAATGGGCCGCGCCGGCCGCCTGGGCGGAAATTTCGTTGTAGACATGTTCCGTGCCGAGATAGGCGCCGGCAAGTTCGCGCGCCGAACCGGTCGTGGCGACCAGGCCGATGTCACGGTTGCCAATCCCATCGGCCAGCGCGCGCAAGCATTCGCGCGTCGCGGCGACTGGATCTCCCTTGGTCCGCGTATAATAGGATGCCACCACGCCGCGAGTGGCGGGGTCGATTAATATCGTCTTGGTCGTGGTTGATCCGGCATCTACTCCGAGCACCATCGGGCCATCAGGCGGCGCTTGGTGAGCCGACGCGGCAATGACTTGCACACGATCGCTGTAGAGACTGAGCGGTGGCAGATGACTTAAAGTCGCCGGCGGCGCAAATTTTGGGGAACAGTGTACCGGCCTATCGCGCGTCAATAAAGCGCTGCCCCACGCCTCGAACCAAGGACTCTCGCCCAACACGACGAACTCAGTACTTGGAAGTTTCTCGCGCAGGGCCGCCAGCATCGCCGCATTGCGGGTGACGCCGCCGATCAAAAGCACTCGTCGTAGTGCGCTCTGGCTTTTTTCGAGCAGAGCAATGACCTTGCTCGCCATGCTGTCGTGCAGGGTGTGTAGAATATCTTCGGCGGTTGCTTCATTGCGGTTGAGCTTGTGTGTGATATCCGACTTGCAATGCACCGAACAGCGCGCCGCCAATGGCACGACCTTGCCGTCGAAGGAAGTTCTGATGGCGTCTTCCATGCCGAGCCCCATCCGACCGATTTGCTGCACGAAAAATTCGCCACTGCCGGCGGCACATTTGTTATGTGACAGGACATTGCTGATCCGGCCGTGGGCAACGATGTAAACCAGAAAAGACTCGCCGCCGAGAGAAACCACCGCGTCAATATCGGTTTTCACTTCGTCCAGGGCGCGTTGAATGGCCGCAGCTTCGGAGACATGGCCCAGATGGCCCGATACACCGAAATAATCGGCATCAGCGAAATCCTTTTCAGCGAGGAGCCTTTCCAGCACAGCCAAAGGGCGACCTTGATGCGCCATCACTTTTGGCGATTTATTATCACCCTGCAAGGCGACAACCTTGACGGTTAGGGCGCCTATATTTACGCCGACAAATTTCATAACTTCTCGCCCCAGGTTAGTCGCCTGTTATCCACAACACCGGCGTTTACTGTTCTTCCAAGAAAACCGAACCTGTGTGAAAAAACCTTGGCATAATGAATTACAACGCAATACATGCGCCAGAGGTTTCGAGCTAATCTGCTGTCATTAGACGATCCGCTGGCAGTAGCTAGCGAGAACGATCACGTTGGCAGGCAAGCT
>JAICEJ010000413.1 GCA_025924215.1 Candidatus Binatia bacterium | reverse complement strand
ACCAGATATAATTCTCCCAATGGTAATAGCCTCACCGAATCCAGAGATGGCTGCTCGATGCCAAGAACACCGGTCCAGACGTTACATGATTCGGCGCTGGGTTCGGTCGGCATCAACCATTAACGAATACTTTCTCGCCGGATTACTCATACTTACATTTACGGCGGTTGCTTGGTTGATTGAGCCCTTCACCGGTTATCAAACTGTCGCCCTGCTCTACCTGCTCTTAGTCGTTTTGCTGGGACTGAAGTTGAGCCGCGGCCCGGTTCTCTCGGTGGCCGCATCCAGCGCCGCCTTGTGGAACTTCCTTTTTGTACCGCCATACTTCACGTTCCATGTTCAGAGATTCCACGATGGGATTATGTTCGTGGTTTTTTTTGTCGTCGCCTTGGCTATGGGACACCTGACGAGCCGTCTGCGGCGGAGCGAAATTCTCGAACGGCAGCGGGAACGTCGCACCGCTGCTCTGTATGAGCTCGCGCAGCAGGCCGCATTTGCAACCGATCTAGACACGGGTCTTGGGGCAGCCGTAAATCTCATTGACTCGATTTTCACCGCGAAGGCAGCGCTTTTCATACGACAAAAAGATCACTCACTCTCGTCCAGACCTCATGCAGTCAGCTCATTCGATCTGTCAGAATTGGACAACAGCGTTGTGGCATGGGTCTTCAGCCACCGGGTGCCGGCCGGGAAGTTTACCGGGTCCTTTCCAGATGCGGAGGCGCTGCACCTGCCGTTAAAGGGCCGCACGGCGGTTATGGGCGTGCTCTCGGTTCGTCCGCCCGCGAACAAGCCTTTTGACCGGGCGGAGAGGGACTTACTCGAAGCGTTCGCGCTGCTTATCGGTCTGGTGCTGGAAAAAAACCACATCGTTGAAGCATTCAAGCGCGCCGAGATCCTCGAAGCATCGGAGCACCTCAGGCATGCGCTGCTGCAGAGCGTTTCCCACGAACTGAAAACTCCGCTCTCCGCAGTCCAGGCCGGCATCGATGCGATAACACGACAGACCGATGGCGATGAAAAAAAGCAAAGGACTCTGCGCGAGGTCCAAGTAGCCGTCCGTCGTCTACACCGCGTCATCAACAATTTGCTTGATATGACCCGAATCGAATCCGGAGTGATCCAGCCGAAGCTCGACTGGTGCGATGTGGAGGAGCTCATTCAAGCGGCTATCGATCTCGCGGGCGAATCGCTCAATGGCCATCAAATCACACTCGATCTGGATAGTCGGCTGCCCATGATCAAAATTGACCAGCCGCTTCTGGAGCAATGCTTGTGCAATCTGATGTTGAACTCCGCCGCAAACAGTCCGCCTGGGACGAAGATCACGATCGGCGCTCAGCTGTCAGAGGGGCAACTGATCATTTCCGTAGTAGACGAGGGAAAAGGAATCCGGCACGACGATCTATTGCGCATTTTCGATGCCTTCTATCGCGGCGGTGACGCAGCGCCGGGCGGCACGGGGCTCGGTCTCGCGATCGTCGATGGTTTTGTCCGGGCGCATGGCGGTAGTGTGCGGGCAGTGAACAGGGAAAGGGGTGGGGCAGAATTCGTTATCAGTATTCCGGTGGAGATCCTCCGGCCGGAAATCATGGAGAGCTTGGAGTGACTGATCAGGCAACAGCCTTGGTGGTCGATGATGAGAAACAGATCCGAAAGTTTCTTCGCATTGTCTTGGAAGAAGATCACTATCGGGTGCTTGAGTCAGAAAGCGGCAAACAAGGACTCGCCGATGTCGCGCTCAGAAGACCCGATGTTGTCTTACTCGATCTTGGATTGCCGGATATGGAAGGAATTGCGGTTTTGAAACGGCTGCGCGAATGGAGTCGGGTGCCCGTTCTGATTCTATCCGTCCGCGACGGTCCCGAAGATAAGGTTGCTGCGCTAGATGCCGGTGCGGACGATTACGTCACCAAGCCGTTCGAAGCGCTGGAACTCCTGGCTCGCTTACGAGCCATTCAGCGGCGGTCTCATTCAGCGGCCGACGAGCCATTTTTTCACGCCGGACATCTCGCCATTGATTTTACTAGCCATGCAGTCACTCTGAAGGGACACGAAGTTAAGCTCACACCCACCGAGTATGCGCTGCTGAAAATTCTTGCGCAGCACGCTGGCAAGATCGTTTCCCACAAGCAGTTGCTGCGTGAAGTTTGGGGACCCAACGCGGAAGAGCAGTCCCAGTACCTGCGGGTTTACATGACGCATCTGCGCAAGAAAATCGACAACTCGGAGCGAGGCGAAAAGCTACTAAGAACTGAGAGTGGAATCGGCTACCGTTTGGTGATCCCATCAAAGAGAAATCAGGAGGAGGCTTAAGCCGTCGCCATGCGTGTTCTCGAATTGAAGGTGCCGCCTTTGGCTGTCGGCGCGTTGCTGGCTGCGCTCATCTGGCTTGTCTCACGGCTTGTACCCGGCTTTAACTTCGTATTCCCGGGCCGTGAGTTTCTGGCGCTGACTTTGGCTATCGCTGGCGCGATGATTATCGTGTTGGGAGTGGTTTCCTTCAGACGAGCAAAAACCACGGTCAATCCGATGAAGCCGGAATCATCATCGTCTTTGGTGATTTCGGGGATTTACAAGCTCAGCCGCAATCCGATGTATCTAGGCTTTCTTTTAGTTCTGGTCGGCTGGGCAGTTTTCTTATCGAATGCGCTGGCTTTTGTTTTTGTCCCCGCGTTTATCTTTTACATGAATCGATTCCAAATCGACCCTGAAGAAAGAGCGCTGGGTGGGAAGTTCGGCCAAGAATTCCTTGACTATAAGTCTCGAGTTCGTCGGTGGCTCTGAAATGTTACAATTCTTGCTCCGAAAGATCTTGCGCCATTTAGTGGGCGCATCATCGATGTGCGTAATATTAGAACCTTTCTTCGCATCGCTTGCGAAGACGAACTCCCCTTGCTTAACGTAATTGTTTATCGCTTTGTCGCCCGAAGCTAACTGGAGCTTTGTCAGTCTTAGCCGTGTTCGAATTCAGTAGCCGTATCACAACCAGTATGAAAAGCCCGGTTAGACAGAGATTCAGCGCTAGACTGAGCCCACCTAGTGAAATGCTTTCGCTGATACCTGGAACATCCAAAGAACCCGTCTGATGGAAAATCTCCAGTGAGACAAGCAGTACTCCAATGCCTACCTCTCCGCGTGGAAACATACCGAGGCTAAGCGCCGCTCGCTCTCGTAAAGTGGCCTCGTCGCCGTAAGCCGCCAACGGAACGCACTTGCCGATGTTCATCAGGAAAGTCAAAAGGAGCACATGAACAACAACAATGCCGATGCCGATTGAACCAAACTGAATCGGCGGAAGCGCCATGCCGGCAAGTAACATGAAGGAACTTTTGATAAAGCGATCGAGCACGTCTTCCCACTCTCGATTGTAAGGCTCGGGACCTCTTGCGTGCGGATCAAACTCTTCCGAACCATGCAAATGATCCGACTTGATGAGGCATCCCACGGCGAAAGCAGGCAGCAACACTTCCAGGTGTAACTCGGTGACATAATCGAATGCGAAACATGAGCCCCATACAAGCGCCGCATAGCCGGCAACCCAGAAGTTGTTTGTCGGAACCCGCAGCCAGTGGATCATGAAATAAGCCGCCAACAACAAGGCGATAACCACGACGCCAAGACCGAGCAGTTTGAGTGTAAATCCGAGGAGCATCATCTTTAGTGGAATCATCAGCAAAACGGTATCGAGATCGTCGAAGATCGCTAAAACTCGGGCCTTCTTATAGGTCCACGTTGCCGCAAGGCCCGCCGCGGCGAGCATTGTGAAGAGTATTCCGGCAGAGGTCGGCGCGGCAAAACGACCGACCAAAAGGCTTTCGGCGATGCCGATGTGGAAGAACCACCAGAAGTATGCCGCAGCCGTGAGCCACGGCACTGCCGCCGCAGCCATCGCGACAAGGTAATCAACTCCGTATTTTCGCAGGTCATTTTTGTCGATTTCGAATTCCATTCCGACTTGAATCATGATGTAGGCAAGAAAGATCATTGTGAGCGCCGCAATTTGAGGCTTCAAATGATCGATGGCGGGCAACTGGGATAGCACCATCCCCACGATCAGCAGCACGCTGTAGGTTAGTATTCGAACCATTTTCGCAACTCCTCTATAGACGGTAGCCGTTGTCGACGTGTTCTTCTCGATCCGAGCGATCTCGCAGGCATAAGCTCGAACCAAAAGATGACAACCCAGACTCCTGACGATAAGCGCCGGCGGGTGCAACCTGCACCAGCTGAAATCTATCGGCTAATGAGAAGCTGGAGGTGATCGCGTGATTCCAGTGAAGATGAAAGGCCAGAGGCGAGTATTTTGTTTGCGATCGAACTTGATGTAAAAAAATTCTACTACGGTCCTGCTCCTCCCCGGCAAATCTGATGCTAGGTTGGATCGAAATGGCCGATGGTCCGGTCGTTCAAAGTCGCTGTAGGCGGTCTTGGTGGTAACGAAAGAAAGATACTCAGCGAGATGCCATTGGGTAGGCGTTGCCTGAAATAAAAACACCCCGGCGGCCATAAAGGCCAGGCAGAACCAAAGATCGCATCGAAGAACTCGGAGCATAACCCAGCCTAGCAATTAACTACCAGGGAAAGATAGTAGTTCGACTGGGTTATTTTTTTCTTAAAGTCCGTCGCCATCTCCGCCTGTTAGCGATGAGGACAGTCTGCAGTGAGTTCGATTAAGGTGAACCGCGCAAGCGCGACTCTCTGTATGCGGCGCTCCAAGTGGGTCGATGTCGTACGGCGGGTCTGCTGTGCAGTGGCCGTGTTGATTATCAGTCGGCAACCTT
>JAICEJ010000412.1 GCA_025924215.1 Candidatus Binatia bacterium | reverse complement strand
ATCTGGTTCCTTATAGAACTTCATAACTTCTGTATAGCGTGGCTCATAACATATGAGTTAAATCGCTTTTACAACTAGAACAATACCTTGTAAATGCACATAAACGAGTCGATCGATAAAATCCGAAAGTTGTTTACGTATATTATAAATAATCATCGAAATTGACCGTCGAGCCGGCTCCTAAGTTGTCGGCCGGCCTTCGCACTCCGCGTCCGCCTCGATTAATACATGTGTGTAAAGCATCGCCGTAGAGACACCCGATGACGCAAAAGAGACCCAGCGAACAATCTTTCTATCTAGTCGTAACCACGCTGCCTGCGATGTGAAGCGATGTGGGAACAGTTAATGTTCTTTTATGACTTCCTTTGGGCTGTTCCACATAGACATGATGGGCAAAAAATTTCTTGATTCCGTATACCCTGACCGGTATGTACGGATCAGATACGTTGCTTCATTTTATGATTCCATCCCGGATGACGGATGTCGACGGTTCCTCGTGAGAATTGTCTCTCAGCCATTTCGAGGAGGATGATTATGTTTGCCAAAGTAGTTCCGATGATCATAACCCTGGCTCTATTTGCTTCGCCGCTTAGAGCCGAGCCAATCAGAGTTGCATACTCCGGTGTCGCTGCGACGGGAACTCCTCTCTGGCTCGCCAAAGACGCGGGAATTTTTGCCAGTCATGGATTGGAGGCGGATCTTGTCACCGTGCGTAGTGCCCCTCTACAGGTTTCGGCTCTGGTCTCTAATGAGGTGCAGTTTGTCCGTGGCAGCGCTTCGAGTATGCTTTCGGCCGCGGCGCAGGGGGCAAAGCTCAAGATTCTCTTGTCGCTGTTCGCCGAAAGAGCCTCCTACGATTTTTTGGTATCGTCTTCGATTACCAATCCCCGCGATCTCAGAGGAAAAAAAATCGGCGTTCAGGACTTCAGTGGCCTTCTCTGGAGCCTTACCATGTTGGCGCTGAGGGAAATGGGATTGGATCCGCAAAAGGACAACATCAGTATTCAGGCGATCGGCGATAGCACTGTGATTGCGCAAGCGCTGGCAACGGGGATCATCGATGGAGCCGCGTTGGACAAATTGCAATCGGTGCGGCTCCAGGGGCTAGGGGTCAAAGTGCTATTGGATCTGAGCCGGATCGCTCTTCCTTCCAGCCCTTACATGAGCGCTGAAGCTTTCATCCAAAAGAATCCTCAGACGGTGGAGAATTTTATCAAGGCGATGATCGAGGCGAGCACCATGATGCGCGCTCAAAAAGAAAAGGGGCTCGCCGTTCTGCAGAAACATATCAAGACAGACAGGCAGCTCGCAGAAATAGGATATAAACTTCTCCTAGACGATCTGACGCCTTATACGTTCGTTACCGTCAAGGGATTGAAGACCGTCCAGGAGATCGTCGCACTGCGTGATCCCAAAATAGCTAAATATAACGTCGAGGATCTTCTCGATCAGCGCATCCTTCAAAAGATCGTTCAGAGCGGTTATGTGGAGGAGATCGAACGAAAGTATAAAATTCGACCGTGAAAGCTACGGGAGGGCTCACTACATGCGATTATGATACACTACATGCCGATGTGGTGGGAAGTCTGCTGCGACCGGCGGAGTTGCTTGCGGGTCAGAAACAGCTCGCCGCCGGTACTCTCAGCTATGGGCAATTTAAAGAAATCGAGGATCGCGCCGTCGACGACGCAATTGCATTGCAGGAAAATGCCGGTTTGAAGATCGTTACTGATGGTGAGATGCGGCGGCAATCGTTTCAGAGTCAGATGACGGCGGCGGTCAGTGGGTTTGGTGATTTCGAGCTTGATGCTTTTCTTTGGGGCGACTGGTACGACACGCAGGGTGTGCACCGGAAACGGCGGCCAGACAAATTGGGTGTGGTCGAAAAGTTGAGCCGCCGTCGTTATCTCTCAGCCGATGAATTTTCCTACCTTAAGAAGAAGACCAGCCGAATTCCGAAGGTCACCATCCCCAGCCCAACTTTGTGGGCCAATTTTTGGTCGCCGAAATATTCGCGGAACGCATATCCAACTCTCGATGCGTTTCTCGCCGACATCGTCGGCATCCTGCGCGAGGAAGTTACTGAGCTCGTGCGGCTCGGCGCCACTTACATTCAAATCGACGCGCCGCATTATGGCCTGTTGCTCGATGCCAGAACGCGAGTTTTCTACGAAAACCTTGGCTGGAGTCTTAACCGGTGGCTCTCTTGGGGCATCGAACTGGACAACGCGGTGGTGGACGGATTTCGCGATGTGACTTTCGGGTTTCACGTCTGACGCGGCAACCAAGGCAGCCGTTGGCTGTCGCAGGGAGGATATGAAGCTATCGGCGGCGAATTATTTCGCAAGTTAAAGCCACAGCGATTGCTCTTGGAATTCGACGATGAGCGCTCGGGCTCCTTTGCGGCGCTCAGAGAAGTTCCTGAAGATAAATTCGTAATTCTCGGATTGATCACAACGAAGAAGCCTGAGCTAGAGTCTTTGGCATCACTAAATGAGAAGGTGACTAAAGCGAGTCGCTACATTCCGCTAGAGCGTTTGGGAGTCAGCCCGCAATGCGGGTTTGCTTCTTCGATCATTGGCAACAACATCTCGTTTGACGACCAACGAAGCAAGCTGGAGCTTGTGATTGAAACAGCAGGGGCTCTATGGAGCTAACGGCACCGAGATTTAACCTAACCCGCGGGCCGGTCATTTCTTCTGGAAGCGTTTTGCCGTGTTGCCCTAGGCGGCTTTGGCTGCCTCTGCTGTGAAGCCGTAAAAACGCTGAACATTGTCCGATAGAAACTGTTTCTTTTGCTCTTCGGTAATATCTTCTCGTTCTCTCACGGTGCGCACGGTGTTGGGCCATGACGTATCCCAATGAGGATAATCCGAGGAATAGAGCAATTTGTCGGATCCTACCCGTTGGGCAACATAGGGCAAAGTGGATTCTTCCAGTTCGAACGCATAGTAGAACTGGCCGTTGGTCATGTATTCGCTCGGTTTTGCCTTGAGTAGGGGCGCTTCTCTGCTGCCGCGTTTTTCAAACTCCTCATCCATGCGGTCCATCAGGAACGGAACCCACCCACAGCTCGCTTCCAAAGCGGCGACTCGCAGCTTTGGGAAGAGCTCCGGCACGCCGGCATAAATCATCCCGGTAAGAGCGACCATGCACTCGAGGGGAAACGCCAATGTATGGACCGCAATGAAGCTGCCGAATCGGCCGTGCATTCGTTGCGAGGCGCGAATGCCGCCGTGAAATCCGAGGCCAACCCCGAGTCTCTCGACCTCTTCGTAAAACGGCCAGAATTGTTTGTGGCCGATATCCTGATCGAGCACATTGGTCGGCATCATCACACCGATAAAACCCAGTTGTTCGACTGCGCGGCGCGCCTCCGCGATAGCAGCGTTTACGTCCTGTAGTGCAACCAGTGCGACCCCTTTGAGCCGCGCCGGATTGACCGAACAGAAATTGGCCAGCCAATCGTTGTACGCGTGGGCGAGATCCACCGCCAAATCCACTTCTCTCGCCGCGCTAAGTGAAATTCCGCGCGTCGGATAGACCACCTGGACATCGATGCCATCGGCGTCCATGTCTTCGAGTTGCACATGAGGATCTTCATTGACCTTGCCTAGGGCGCCGCCGAAATTGCGATCCCAGGAGTCGCTGGTCCAGAGCGGGCGGCCGCGATTTTCCGGCTTTAAGTATTTTTGCAGTCCTTTCGATGATTCTTCCACATGTCCATCGGCGTCAACGACTAAATAAGGTTTCATGAAGATGCTCCTCTATTTCGCTTGAAGCTGGATTTCACTCGGGCGCTCTCATTTGCTTGCCCATAGTTTGTCTAAAGATCCGCTCTTGGTCATTTCATCGAGGAAGCGCCGGTCGATCAAATCTTGCGGTCGGATAGTCTTCGCGCGCGGGTCTGTTTTGGCAACTTCGTCGAGAATCGCTTGAATACCTTCCGGTTTAACATCCAAGCGCCGCTCCATGACTTTGATTTCAGTCGCAAATGCGGCATCGATGATTTTCGGGTCGCTGATGCCCAGGTATTTGCCCAGAACCTTGTACGTAAATTCTTTGTTGCTGTGGAGAATTTTTGCCGCTTCGGCCATGACTTGCATGAACGCGGCGGCAGCTTGCGGCCGTTTAGCGATCATCGAACGCCGAGTAACGATGTTGGCGGCTGCATAGGCAATCTGTAGGTCGGGGCCGAACAATAAATAACGAAACCCCTGGGCGACCGCTCTGTTGTCCGCCGGCGTGGTGATCGATCCGGCATCGATGGCGCCGTTGATGAGAGCCGCGACGATTTCCGGCTCGCCGCCGGCTTGAATGAGCGTCACATCGCGTGATGCGTCCAAGCCCATGCGCCGCAATGCTTGCACGGCGAAATAGTGACTGTTACTGCCGAGCCGTGTGATACCGATCTTTTTTCCTCTGAGATCCTCAGGCTTGGTAATATCCGGTTTAGCGACAATGCTATGCGTCAGGGCATTTTTGAAGCCGCCGATGAACACCAGGTCGCTGGCGCCTTGAGCGAAGGCGCGCACGATGCCGACTCCTCCAGCCAGGGCAATCTCTACGTCGCCGCCGAGCAAAGCCGCAGTGGCTACACCCGATGATGGGATATAGACAAGCTGGAAATCCAAATTATGTTTGCGAAAAAGACCGGCGTCCTGCGCAATCCACGGCAGCGAGTACGACACTGACTGAGCAGAATAGAGCGCGCTGAGCTTGTCAGCCGCCGAGATAACGGGTGGCATAAGCAGAGATGATACTAGTGATACGACAGTTATCAGCGATTGAAGGTTCCGCAAGCTCATCCTATTTCCACCT
>JAICEJ010000411.1 GCA_025924215.1 Candidatus Binatia bacterium | reverse complement strand
GATCAAGCTGCGCGCTCGGAATGATTTTGACTCCATGGTCTCGCCAATTCCGTTCGGACGATGAAACCATATCTTCCTCCGTTCGTCGTTAAGCTCACTGTTCGAGTTCCGGGAAAAACCCCTCTATCACTCGACGATCTTAATGTTATTCCGACTGAATGTGAGGGTCTAAGATTTCTCGCTGCACTCGAATAACAACAGAGACATCATGGGTACCGACTGTTCCGAGACGGATTTCGTGGACTTCATACTTTCGTCCGGACTAAGCTTTGTGCCTTCCGGCCGCCATTGGTGATGTGCAAGGTCATAAGCTATACCAGCCGAGCACGCGGGAAACGGCAACCTATGAGATAACATGATTTATTTTTGCCCGTGACAACAGGGTCGCGACCTACGATTCGCTCGGCACTATCGGTGCCGGCATTCTGAAATCAATCGGATGAATGACTTTGGTATAAGGGTAGCGTTCCGTTTCGACGTGCCAATTGGCCCAGATTCTTCCGGAATCATCGGGTTCTAAGCTGAGCCAGTTCCTCGCGCCGATATAATGATGATGGGTTCCGGGAAACTCCAGCATCTCGCTGTAAAGGTCACGGTCGAGTTCCATTTTCTTGCCGGTCACGGTTTCCAAGAAAAAAAGAACCACGCCCGCCGGCGGTGGATGCACGATGCCCGACGAGGTCAACTGATTGATCACTTGGGTGCTCGGATCATCTGCAGTCGAGCGGGTCGACTCGACGATGCCAAGAGCGCCGACGTGCACATCGCCGGAAAGCACCGTGACCCGGCATTTCTTGGCATCAGCGAAGGCCAGCAACCGGTGAACCAGCCGCAACCGTTCTTGGCGATGAGGCACGCTCAGCCATTGATCTCTGAGATCGTCTTCCAGCTCTTGGCGTCCAGGGAAAATTCCTAAGAGCTTCTCGAGCAGCGCAAACTCAGGATGCACGACTGGAATACTGGACATCAGCAACAGGTGTCGAGTCGATGGGGTTTGGCTTCTTCTGCGCGGGGACGTTGCGTCCAACCAATCATAGATAGCCTTCCAAGATTCCGCACTGATGACCTGGCTCTTGGTCCTTTCGCTTCGCATGTCCAAGGCCAGCAGTGTCAGGCCGGCGATTTCAGCGCCGAGGCTAAAAGCCTGCTGCGCTTTGATCGATAGAGGGTGAGTTTCGTCGCGGCCAAGTTGCAACTGGTAGAGCGCGAAATATTCTCTCGCGATGGCAAATATTCCCTCGTATACATCACACTGCTGAAGTTCCGCTTCATACGATCCCCAACCGTCAAAGATATCGTGATCGTCCCACATCATAATGCTCGGCACTTGAGCGAGAACGCGCGCGGGCTCGGCTTGTGACCATCGCTCCACATAGACCTCCGCGTAGAACTGATCAACCAGCGAGCGCATTTCATCGGTAAACGGCTGCTTGATCCGTTGTTCAAGCGGCAATCTCGCCCATTCCTGGAGCGGCATAAGCTTGTCCCACATCGAATCGCAATAAAGCTGATCTCCACCCATCATCAACAGATGATATGGCCTCGCCTCATGCTTTTCAGCAACCTGCCTCCACAACCGGTTGGCGTCTTTGGTGTTGTTCAGCAACCTCATACTGGAAAATCCATTGCAGGATGCATAAAGCATGTTGGGAATGGCATCGCGCGGCGGCACGACAAACAAATTTTCCACACCGCTGATGGTGTAACTGACTGGCTGCGCGCGGGCAGTCTGTTTAACCGCAAAATCGAAGCGCCAGACCTGGGAAGTCGGATTGGGCTCGGGAAACGCTTTTAGAAGCTTTGCCTTCCGCTTGCTTCCTTTCCTGTTGCCGGTCTGAAGAATCAATTCCGGCGGGTTGCTTAAGATGTCGGTCACGATCAGCGCGCTTAAACTCCAACCAGCCGTTGTCACTCCACGAAAACTAAGAATCGGCCCAAGAGAAATTTTCATCGTCGCTCTCCTATCTCTGACGTTGAACGTTCGAACGTTGAACCATTGAACAGCTGTTCAGACTGCCTGCCCCGCGGCATGGCCGGAAGCCCAGGCCCATTGAAAATTGAATCCGCCGAGATGGCCGGTCACATCAACCACTTCGCCGATTAAATAAAGCCCGGGTATCTTTTTGGACTCCATGGTTGTCGAGGAAAGCTCATCGGTGTTGACCCCTCCTGCGGTCACCTCGGCGGTGCGATACCCTTCCGTGCCGACCGGATGAAACGCCCAACCCTTCAATTGGGCGGCAACTTGCCGCAGTTCGGCGGCGCGATACTGTCGCAGCGGCCGGCTGTCGAATCTGATCTCGGATAGTCTCTGTGCGAGGCGCTTGGGAAATCTTTCGCCAAGCACATTTTTGAGTTCTGCCGCCGGCCGGGTCTGTTGCCGGTCCAGCAACCACTCGGCCGCATCGATGTTCGGCAAAAAATTCACGCGCAGCTCCTCGCCGTGTCTCCAGTAAGAAGATATCTGCAACATCGCCGGCCCGCTGATGCCGCGATGGGTAAAAAGCATCGGGGCGGCAAAACTTTGACCATGACAACTTGCTTCGACCGGTAATCCAATGCCGGCTAAATCCTGATAGCGTGCCAGATCCTCTGCGCCCAACGTAAACGGCACCAGCGCCGGATAGGTCGGCACGATGCTATGCCCAAAGCGTTTGGCGAGCTCATAACCGAAATCCGTGGCGCCCATCTTCTGGATCGACAGGCCGCCTGAAGCGATGACTAAGGACGCCGAGTGAATCGGACCGCCGCCGGTCTCGATTATAAAACCCCCGCCCGCTCGCTCTACGGACGTCACCACGCCGTTTACCTCGATGCGGGCGCCGGCCTGCCGACATTCATTCGCCAGCATCGTCACGATCAGCTTGGCCGAGTGATCGCAAAACAACTGGCCGCGTTCTTTTTCGTGATAGGCAATGCCATGGCGCTCCACCATGATAATGAAGTCTGAAGGTGTATAGCGCGCCAGTGCTGATTTGCAGAAATGCCGATTGGCCGATAAAAAATTTTCCGGCGTAACACGCAGGTTGGTGAAATTACAGCGGCCGCCGCCGGAGATGAGGATTTTTTTGCCGATCTCACCGCTACGCTCGATGACCAGAACGCGCCGTCCGCGTTTGCCCGCCTCGATGGCGCACATCAAACCAGCGGCCCCACCGCCGATGACGACTACATCATAACGGCGCATCTATGAGGTGAGCGCTGCGACCGAAAAAATCATTTATCAAAGCCTTCAGATGAGGCTCCGCATTCGAAAGATGGTATGCGATTGCCGCCGTTGGTTAGATCACGCCCTTGTCTTTGAGTTCCGCGATCTTCTTGCCGTCATATCCCAATGCCGTTAAGAACTCCGCGTTGTGCTCGCCGAGCTCGGGCGGCGGCCCGGGATGAGGTGATTTGGTCTCGCTGTACTCGTTGGGGAATTTAACCGTGCGAATGTCCGGCCTGTCTTTGCGGTCGATCTTTATCTCCAGACCCATGTGCTTTATCTGCGGGTCTTCGAACAGTTCGAGCATGTTGTAAACCGGCGTGTGCGGCACATCGTTGAGTTCGAGCCGTTCGAGCCAGAAGGAGCGCGGTTTCTCTTTGAAAAATTCGGTAAACACCTTGTTCAACTCCGAATAATTTTTCCGGCGGTTGGGCCGGGTGTTGAAGCGTGGATCATCGATCATCTCAGGGTGGCCGGCGGATTTGCACAACCCTTCCCAGAATTTTTGCGGCGACGAGAGATGGATGGCGAAGGGCAAGCCATCGGAGCCGCTGAACGCGTAAGTTTGCGACTGCATCGGTCGGGTGTAGGGTCCCGGGATTTTTCCGGTAGCGAGCGCATCGGTGGCCGGAGCGTTCAAAAAAGCCAGAACAGAGCCCGCCATCGTGGTATCAACCTGCTGGCCCTTGCCGGTTTTCGATCGCGCCACCAGCGCGCTTAGAACACCGACGGTTGCGAACACCCCGCTCAAGCTATCGGCATAGTTGGGACCGATCGGGCGTGGATCTTTCGCCTCCATCAGCAAACTCAGCATGCCGCCAAGTCCCTGGCCCACCGTGTCGTAGGCCGGCCGCTTCGCATAGGGACCGGTCGGTCCGGTGCCGGTGATAGAACAGTAAATGAGTTGCCGGTTGAGCTTGCTCAGGCTCTCGTAATCGATGCCCAACCGCTTTGTCACTCCCGGCCGGTAATTCTCCACAATCACATCGGCATCTTTGACCAGGCCAAGAAAGATCCCCTTGCCTTCCGGGGTTTGCAAATTCAACGTCACGCTTTTTTTGCCGCGATTGTAAGCCCAGAAATTGGGTTGATCGCCGCCCAGATCCCAACCGCGAAAGGGATCGCCGCCTTGAGGATTTTCAATCTTAATAACTTCCGCGCCCAGATCCGCAAGCAACATCGCGCCATAAGGCCCGGAAATAAAATTGCCCAGCTCCAAAACTCTGATACCTTCTAAGCAACCATTCATAGACTCTCCTATTGGAAATTCTCTCATCGTCTTGTGATCCGGAACAGACTGACCACGGGATGCCGAAGACGCAGAGAAATGATCATCAATACACAGCGAACTCTGTCTGCGCAGTGAATTTCGCTTTTAAATAACGCCCTTCTGTTTGAGCTCGGCGATCCTTGTATCGTCATAACCCAAGGAGTTCAAGAATTCATTGTTATGTTCGCCAAGCTCCGGCGGCGGGGCGGGATGAGGCGATGGGGTTTCGCTGTGAGTCAAAGGGAACTTCACGGTTCGAATCGTTGGCTTATTGTTTCGCTCGATCGCGATTTCCATGCCCATATGTTTAACCTGCGGATCTTCGAACACCTCCTTTAAGTTGT
>JAICEJ010000410.1 GCA_025924215.1 Candidatus Binatia bacterium | reverse complement strand
GAAACTTGGTTCGAATTTATCGCGGCCGCCATTCTGGGACTCGCGACATTGGGATCGGCTTGGAGTGGTTATCAATCGGGCCGTTGGGGAGGCATCCAGGACTTTCGCATTGCTGAATCACTCGCAGCCGGCCGAAACGCCGCCGAGAATGCTATACACGCGAACCAACTCCGATTAATCGACGTTGTTTCGTTCGAGCGTTACGTGAGCGCCGTGAGTGAAAATAACCGGCAGCTCTCGGATTTTGTCGTGCAGCGCTTTCGTCCCGAGTTTAAACCCGCGTTCGAGGCATGGGTCGCCATGAAACCTCTGAAAAATCCCGCAGCGCCGTCTTCCCCTTTTTTTATGAAAGAATATTCTTTAGCAAACGAGAGAGAAGCGCAGCAGCTCCGTCACCTAGAGGAAAAAAAGATTGCTGAAGCCAGCAACGCCAATACAATTTCCGATACGTATCTTCTTCTAACGGTGCTTTTCGGCGTCGTCTTGTTCCTGGCCGGAATCACTGCGGCGTTCGAGCGACGAAAATTGCGAATGGCGGTTCTCTCACTCAGCATTGTCATTTTAGCCGGGGCTTCGATTGCGCTCGCTCTTCTACCGCTGGCCAAAGGGTAACCGGTTGAAGGACGAATGCTAGGCCTAGTCAAAGCAGGGGCTATTCCGCCCTAATCCATCAAACACGAAACTCAGGAGTTGGATAATGGTTATGCTCCCAGCGAAATCCGAGCTATCGCTGATTATCGATGGCGAAAGAATTGGTAAGAAAATCGAAGAAGAGCCCGATCTCCCCGCCGTCAGGACGAGGAGCACCAACTTGAAATGGATCAGAGTCGTTGAATCGCGGCAAAACGAAATTGTCACATTGTTCACAGATAATGGAAAACACAAAGCGTGGAGAGGAGAACTCGAATGACACCACTAAAACGGTTTGCAAACACTGCAACGCTCCTTTTGCTGTTGACAATTTCTCTCGGCGCAAATTTAAGCGCGGCAGATGCGCCGCCTGTCAAACCGTACTCGGGGGACTTATGGGCGCGCTCGACTCTCACCGGCGACTGGGACGGACTGCGCAACGAGTTGGCTTCCCGAGGCGTCACCATTGATATGAGCCTGACTCAGGCTGCGCAAGGCATCGTTCACGGCGGTAAAGACACCGGCTGGCAGTACGGCGGTGGACGCGGCGACATTATCCTCAATGTCGACACGCAGAAACTTGGTCTTTGGCCGGGCGGCTTCTTGAACGTGGAAGCCGAAGGCAACTTTATTCCGGACGATACTTTGCGCAAATCGATCAACGGCAAGACCGGCGCGCTCATGCCGGTGAACAGCAATCAACTTTATCCAACTACGGCCGGCGACAACTTCAACCTCCCCGCTTTGCATTTTACCCAATTTCTGTCGCCTTACTTCGGCTTGTCAATCGGCAAGTTCGCCACCATCACTTCCACCTCCGGCGACATGAATGACTTTGCCCACGGCAAAGGCGATACCCAGTTCATGAATGGCGCATTGAACCTCAATCCGCTGATAACTGTGACAATGCCTTACTCGACGTTGGGCACGGGCGTGATCGTATTGCCGACCAAAGACCCGCAGGCGGCGATTGTGAGCTTGTTCGTGATGTCATCTACCGGCAAGGCGAGCACCAGCGGCTTCGATGACTTGAATGATGACAATTTGACCTTTGCCGGTGAGGGCCGGGTGAGGACCGACTTTTTCGGCCTTACTGGGCATCAGCTTTTGGGTGCGACTTATTCCAACCGGAAATTCACTTCGATCGATCAGAGCGCGCGCTTCATATTCGAGAACGGCGCGTTCGAAGAGGAGAAAGGCTCTTGGAACGTTTATTATAACTTTGACCAGTATCTCTACGAACCGAAGAAAGCCTCCGGAGAAGGCATTGGCGTCTTCGGACGGTTCGGCGTTTCGGATGGTGATCCCAACTTCATGCACTATTTTTACAGCCTGGGGATCGGCGGCAAAGGGATGATCCCGGCGCGTGGCCACGACCGCTTCGGCTTGGGCTTTTACTACATCGACGTCAAGAATCCGACACTCCGGGGCTTGTTTCAGACCAGGAAGTTGTTGCGCGATGGGTACGGGTTCGAAGCTTTCTACAATGTCGCGATCACGCCATGGCTGCAGCTGACGCCGGATATTCAGATCGTGCGCGGGGCGCAGAAGGAACAATTCACCATCGGAACCCTTCCCGGACCCTTGGGACTACCCTTCATCGCCAGCCGCAAAAGTATCCATACCGCGACAGTCTTGGGACTTCGGCTCAACATGTTGTTCTAAGAAGTTATGAGGAGAGTGCTCTACGGCGACACCAACGTGCACAGCAACACCAGGGCCGATGCTGACGTGCTGAATCATCCGGGAGTTACGCTTGCGAAGTTAGTCATGAGCTCATCAGAGACTACGGCAAGTCATAGCCGTGGAGCGCTTTGCCCATAGGGCTCGACAGAGGAGCGCGCAATGCGCTCTGACTTCTGGGAATGCGCAGAGAAGAAGGGAAGAAAAGTGTGATCAAGACGGTGTCTAAGGTTCTCGTTCGCACCTTGCTTGGGATCGTCATAGCCGGGATGACGGCTTGGGGCACGGGTGCAATCTATTACTCGCCACTGCCGGGTGAGTCTCTCCGGGCGGTTCTTGCAGCGTTATTCGCTCTGGCAACGGCGCTGGCGTTTCTGCTGTTACATAATCGCCGCCGGACTTTAGCGGGTTTCCTCATCGCATTCGCGCTGCTCTTGTTTTTGTTTTTTCAAATTCCGGCTTCGAATGATCGCGACTGGCAGCCGGAAGTGGCCGTGACGCCTTACGCTGACATCAACGGCGATCTCGTTACGATTCACGGCGTGAGAAATTTCGACTACCGCAGCGACACCGATTTTACGCCGCGCTGGGAAACGCGAACGTACGATCTTCGCAAACTCGATTCGGCGAATATCATCGCGGTTTACTGGGCAGGTAAGGCAATTGCGCACATCATGGTCAGCTTCGGATTTGAAGGTAAGGACTACCTCGCGGTGTCCATCGAGACGCGCAAAGAGAAAGGCGAGAGTTATTCGACCCTCGCCGGTTTTTTTCGACAGTACGAGCTGTACTACGTGGTTGCCGATGAACGCGACGTGATTGGCGTGCGCACCACTTATCGCCAGCCGCAAGAGGACGTGTATGTTTACGGGGTCAACGGCAACCTTGAAAGCGTGCGACGGTTCTTTCTCGATTACCTAAAGTCGATTAACGATTTGCACCGAAATCCGACCTACTACAATACCTTGACAACCAACTGCACGACCAGCATTCTCATGCACGCGCGGATTAACCCGGAGTCGCCACCCATGTCTTGGAAGATCCTGCTCAGCGGCTACGTTCCCGACTACCTTTACGAGCTGGGGCGGCTCGACACGACAAGAACGTTTCTAGAGTTAGAAAAGCTGTCGCACGTCAACGCGCGCGCCCACGCGGCTGACAAAGACCCGGCGTTCTCGGAGCGCATCAGGGAAGGGCTGCCGAAGCCAGCGCTTCTGCGATGAAAAGTTCACGACTGTTATTCAGAGATCGCGTTCTGAACGGCAGCCGATCGCGCCGGCCTAAACTTGTCTACGTCAGCGCGCTAGTCGGTCTCCTCCTGCTCACCAGCGGCTGTGCCACGCCCATCGGCGTTGTCCGCGGAACCACGCAGGAGATGCACTACGCGCTTACGGCGAACGTATTATCGGCGGGGGAACCAAGCACCTGGTCCAAGCAGGTGCTGCATGGGACCAACCTAAGCGAACGGTTCAACACCGATCCGGCAGCCACGCTCGGTATACTGCACAAGACGCTGGGCCGGTTAAGTGAAGATCGTTTGCCGGATCGGCTCTTTGCGCTCGCCGAGCTTTCATTTCTGTACGCCGAGAACAGCGCCGAGCGGTCGCACTATCTGGCCGCCGCCGTGTATGCGTACGCTTTGCTGGTGCCTGATAACGGCCAGCGGTTGGATCCCCTCGATCCACGCGTGCGCCTGGCCGCCGACATTTATAATCGGGGACTCACCAGGGGTTTATCCACGCCCATTGAAGCCGAAGTTGTCTTGGAAGCGGGTTCGCAGCCGTTGCCCTTCGGCGAGCTCGTGCTGACCACTGACCCGGCAGACTTCTTTTGGAGCGGCTATCGGTTCAAACGTTTTATCCCCGTAGGCGAGTTTGTCGTGCGCGGGTTTAGCAATCGTTATCGACAAGCGGGAGTCGGAGCGCCGCTCGCCGCAGAGCTCGAAGCGGTCGACTCAGGCCCGGCCGCCGAAGCGGCGCGCAAACGGATACCGCCGCGGACGCGGGTGCCCGTGACGGCTTTTTTGCGGATCGCGACGCCGCGCCGCGGTATCGTCGAGGGAACTGTGCAAGGCAAGCTAGAGCTCTACGCGGCCGATCAGGCGTCTACCGTGGCTGTCGGCGGCCGCGATGTGCCGCTCGAGCTGGAGCCGACGGCGGCGCTCGCCTATCAGTTGGAAGGCGCGCCGATCTGGGACTTCGAGATTGCCGGGTTTCGCTTCGCCGACAAGTTCCCGGGCGTCGGCGACGGCCTGATGATGATGCGCCCGTACCGTCGTGGCCGTATTCCGATAGTGCTCGTGCACGGCACCGCATCGAGTCCGGTACGCTGGGCCGAGCTGTTCAACGAGATCTCGCACGACCCGGTAGTCAGCGGCCGCTACCAGTTCTGGCTTTTTCAGTACAACACCGGCCAGCCGATTCTGTACTCCGCCATGCAGCTGCGCCATGCGTTGCGCAACGTGTTCAGCGAGATCGATCCGTTGGGAGAAGACGAAGCATTGCGGCAGAT
>JAICEJ010000409.1 GCA_025924215.1 Candidatus Binatia bacterium | reverse complement strand
GCCGACTTATCGCCGCTAGCCAACATCGCGTCGGTGGTCTCCACAATCGCGTGATTGCTGTGACAGGTCGCGCATCCGGAAATGCCCATCTGCGCGAAGATCTTGCTATGCGCGCTTTTGTTAAACAACTCCGCATTGACCGCATGGCACTGCCCGCAGACGTTGGCAACGGAAGAAACTCCGGGCGGCGCCGCGCCGTGGTTGCCGTGGCAGTCATTGCACGTCGGCGCCGCTAGATCACTCTTATTGATAATCATCTTCCAGTGGACGCTCTGTTGATACTGTTCGAGCTGGTCGGTCGGAATTTTATACGGCGCCATATATGCGTCATTGGCGTGACACGAGCCGCAGGTGTTAGCGACCCGGGTGGGGTGCACCGAGGAACGCGAATCGCCGGGCGGCCTGATCGAGTGCGGCGTATGACAGCTCGCACAGGTTGCGACTTTTTGATCGCTTTGCTCCTTAAGCCTCTTGCCATGAACCGATGTGTAATATTCCGCGACCTGATCTATGCGCAGCGAGGGATTATAACGTCTCATGAAGTTGGCGTCCGAGTGGCACTTAGCGCAGACTTCGACCGCTTGGATCGGGGTCGGCTTGCCGATGTAGCCTTTCTTCCGGTCCATCGCTTCCAGACCCATGATGTTGGGATCGCCGCCGTGACACGCCGCACAGCCAAAGCCCTTCGCGGCATGGACATCGGATTTGTAATCTTCAGCGGGCTTGGTGAGAGTTGTAATGCCCAGGGCTAAATGACACGTAGCGCAATTATCATCGGCCGGCTGCGCATTGGAAACAGTCACCGTAGCCAAACTAATTAAGGTGACCAAAAAAGCCACAAACATTGCGCGGGTCCGTTTCTCACTCGGCTCTGATTTATACAAGGAAAGGAATACCCTATCTGCGAGTCCCAACCATTCTGAAAAAGTCGCTGAAGAAACTGTGCGGGCTTTTACGGCCCGACTTTTACCGCCGTGATATCGCCCTTGACCCCAAGACCTAATGTCATAGGCAAGGTCACATAATGGCGCCGGTTGGACACTGCGTCATCGAAGATGCCGAATCCGATCGGGTAGGCTGTTCCCGGTCGCAGAACCTTGTCGTCTGCGTTGCCGGTGTTTAATTTGCGCCGCAGTTCGACCACCCAATGTCCATCGACATACCGCCCATAAGCTTGGATATCGCCAGCGCTTCCTTCGGGCTCGCGCTGGAGATACTGCGGCAACAGATCACCCACGGCGAACTTTGCATTCGGGTCGAGCGCCACCGCGGTCTTCTTCTCGATCAGCGCTGCTTTTCCCATGTGCGTGGCGAGATCCGATTCAGGGATCGCTCGAAAACCGGTGAGTTTTTCGTCGTACATGAACTGGGGTTTAGGTGGGTTAAAAAATGGCGAGCGGCCGGCATCGCCATTGCGGTACTCTAGCACCCAATCATCGCTCGCGTACCCGACAGCGTTGGAGCGAGCCGCGCGCCACTGCCAGAGATCGAGATACTTCCCGGCCGATTTGAGTTTGTTTAGCTCCTCCGCCGGCTTCACTTTATCCCAAGCGCCGGAGTCATCTTGTGCCGTCCGTGTAATCAACAAGTATTTTCGGATGTCCCCGACCCGCCGGCCCTTCTCGCCCCAGTAGGGATGTGGATCAATCGCCTTGCGGGGCACGTCTTTAGGCATGGCGCGCATGCTGCTGTGGCAAGTCATCCAACATCCGACCTGCGAAAAGGTCGCGCCTGAACCGTCGTAGGCGGTAACGTTGTTCGGATCATCCAACAGAATTGCCAGCCTGTCCTCATAGCTAGGGGGTATGCCTTTTTTGCTCGCATCAGGTTTAGGGCCGCCCCAGGCCACCCACTGCTTGCCATCATAGCGCCAAAGCGTGTGCACTGGGTGCGGCACTTTAGTCGGCCACCGGAACTGAAAGTAGACGAACTCTGCGTCGTAGGCAGCGCGAACGGTAAGGTCAAGGGATGGCGGCTTGCCGTCAATGGGATCGGTCTCGCGAGGTCCAGCCTGCACCGATTTGGCGCCGAGCGCTTTCTCCTGACCTGCGTGACAGGTGGCACAGCCCGCATCGATAGCCTGTGCACCGGGGTGAGCCGCGCTGGTCAAGTACTGCCAAGAGGTTTGACCGGGGTAGAACACCGTGACTGTCTTTGCCGGGATCTTTTCCCAGTCGCCGGGAAAACTGAAAAGCCGTTGACCTGATATCTCGGAAGGCGCAACCCCGAGCACGGCACAGCTCCCAACAATTGCGGCGATTGCAAAAACGACGATCGCAGGACCCATCCAACTGGAGTTATTCTTCATCATCGCGCCTCCAAGGCTTGGTTGCTGAAGGGGTCGAAAATGTACGACCCGCGAATTTTTTTGATCGTGTCCGTCGATATTATTTTCGTTGGCTGAGAAGCAAGGCGATTTCTAGAACTTGAGCCTCAAGCCCAAGAAGCCCATGTGGGCCTGATACGAGCCTTTGCCGCGGTCGCCGAGAAAAAACGAGCGGCCGATGGAAGAGTTGATGTTGGATGGATTATCGAGGTCCCCGACCCAGACCCTCATGATATCCACACCTCGATCCTTGGCGCTGTAGCTGTTGAAATAGTATCCGCCTTTTAGCGAAAGGTTCCTGTGAAGCACGTATTCCAGCGAGGCTAGAAACTCATGCCAACGGTTAACGATCGTCGGGTAATCGGTAGCGGGAACAACGCCGGTATCTCCTGACGCAGGGCTGTTGCCGCTCGAATTGACCTCACTGCTGCCAAAAGAGAAGCCGTACTGCAGCCGCAGGTTCAACAAGTTTTTGATGACCTGCACATCGCTCCCTACCTTGATCGTATGGATCTCGTCGTTGCCTCGGCTTCTCCAGGTGGCCGCTGGACAGTTAACCGAGTTCCTGGCTTCTAAATCCGGACATCCTATTCCGCCAGGACCCGCCACGGCGTCATCGTTTCTGGCGATCGCTCGCATTTTCCAGTCAAAGCGCTCCCAATTGTAGTCGCTGAAGACTGACAGCCATTCCAGCGGCGCATAGACAAATCCTATAGACGGAGCATAATCGATGTCTTTGGTGATGCCGATGTCGCTGCGCGGATAACGATCATTGGTGAAATCGAATCCGCCGTGTAGCGTTAAGGTTTCCCAGGGAGAGAACTGCGCCAAGAAAGTGAAGCGGTCGCGATTTCTCGCGGCCTGATCGAATTTTCGCAACTCCTCAAGGCGGAGCGCGCGCGCCTCTTCGTAAGTCTCGCCGATATCGACATTAGCATTCCGCCCGGCATCATAATCGTGAGCATCGCGAATCGACCGCCTGTAGCTCAAGTTAAACAGCGTTGAAGGGTTAGGCCTGATGACGAAGGTAGGACCGAAAGTATGCTCATTGGAGTTCAACAGCTCGCGCGCGATTTCGCGATGCATTCTTTCCCAGACGTACCCGATCTGAGCGGTTAGCCAGCGGGTGAGATTATACGAAGCATCCACACCGAGGTTTTGCTTCGCATAGGAGTACGGGAAAGAGAGGTATGTGTTACCGGTTGGCGTCCCTTGATCATTTACGATGATACCGTCCGGCAGCAGTACTCTCTTGCTGCGATTGTCGAAATCATAATACCGATAGAAAGTCTTGAGGTTGACGTCTCTGAAGTAATTATTGACAAAAGTCAGATTGGCCAGCATCGGCCGCACGTCGCCATCCAGGCTTCCCCGGCTGATCGATGGCTGAGTTACGGCGCTGTTGATGGTAAATGGCAGGAACGAATCATCCTGAAGGCGCACACCATACGAGAACGTTCCCATAAAGTTGGTTCTGTAAGGCAGGCTGGCTGTTCCGCTCAACGTCAAGCTATGCGCCTGGTTACTCGGATAAAGGTCTACACGGCCGCGGCAAGGGCCCGTGCGCGTCGCGTTGTTATAAACCGCTTCATCGGTGCACGCGCCGCCTATGCCCGGATTCATCGGATTGTCCCAGACAAGGGTGCTGGTGTTGTTGTGAAACAGCGATCCATTGTATTTGAGGCCTAACGCCCAGCCGGCGCCCGCGTATTCTCCGCCTAACTCAATGTTGTGCGTTTGATAGTCGATCGGCTCAGCCAGTTCGGTAATGTTAAAGCTGCCGGGGCTGGGGCCAAAGTACAGGCCAAAGGCGCGTTTGCCGGCGGTATTCTGCGAGCCGTAGCTGCCGGAGAAAGTCCATCCTGGTGTTGGCGTGTAGCGCACGCTGAATCTCGCCAGACCATTGTATAATTTCAAATCGACAGGTTGCGCCTCGGCGTTCACCCAGTCGCGCACCTCCGCCCCCGTTGCCCCAGTCGGTTTGCTCCTGAGGGTGTAGTTGCCGCCGCTCATGTTGTATGGGGTGCGCGCGTTATCGACATTGAACAGATGGGGAATCTGATCCCATACGAATTCGAGATCGACAAGGCCGTACCGTCCGGCACGCAAACGATAGCTTTGGTCGTCTAAGCCGGGTTTGATCGAGCCGAACTCCAGATAGAAGTCGTTCTTTTTACTGTCGAGGAACAGCTCCAACTGAGGGACGATCACGGTCTCCGGAAGATCACGGTACTCCTCGAATTTTGTATCGTTTCCGCTCTTGTGTCTTATTAGCCCGCCAACTTCTGCTTCTCCGGTTATCGTATAATTCCCTAGATCGCGGTGCGCCGAGCTCGGCGCAACCAGGAACAGGAGAGTAATGGCGCTTACACTTAAAAGCAAAGCGGCTTTGCGGCATTTCATAGCCGACCTCCGTCCCTAACGAGTATAGAATTTTCCTGATGGGTGATTACTGCCGTGCACCTGGCTATGACAATTTGTGCAGCTCCGATTGTAGGCAAAAACCGATGGACCCACCGTCGGCGACAGCTGCTTGAGCGGCCGCGGCGT
>JAICEJ010000408.1 GCA_025924215.1 Candidatus Binatia bacterium | reverse complement strand
GCTTCGACAGCGGTGAACGGCTCGAGAATGCGATAGCTATGCTTGGCGCCGCGCGGAACCACCCAGGAGTCTCCGGGTTCCAGCAGCACAAGCTGTGGGCCCAGGTGCAGCTCGGCCCGTCCTTTGATGACATAACCGACCGTTTCATAATCGCGCTCGCTTGCCGGTTTCTCCTTACCCGGCTGTTCGTCCTCCCACAGGCGCATTGCCATGCTCACGCCGGCAGCCAAATATTTCTGCCCCATCGAACCTTTGGGAGAGGATTTCGAGTTTACTTTTGTGATGCTTGTTTCGGCCATTGTCGTCCTCCGGATTGGCAGTTGTTTGCTATTTGGATTATCGACAATCGTTATGGCGGAATCCAGTATGGTCAGCCCCAAATTCTCAGTGGGGCTGCGCGCGATTGATGCTGATCGACCTCCTTCAAGGAAGTGGCAGGTACTGTGCCGGTGAAATCCGCCGCTGAATGCGCTTGACTGCAACCGAAGTCTCCGCGATAAGAACTGACAATGGAAGGAGATAGTGACCAGCGATGATGATCTTGAATAACGAAGAAGTGAGCGCGTTATTGTCAATGGAAAATTGCCTGCGGCACCTGGAAGCGGCGTATCGGGAGCTGGCCGAAGGAGCTGCCGTCAATCGCCCGCGCAGCGATCTTTATCTGCCGGCGACCAGCAGCAACGGCGTTTATTGTTTTAAAACCATGGAGGGTGCGCTGAGTCGGGAGAAGGTGGTGGCTTTGCGCCTTAACTCGGACGTCATCAAATGGGAGGAAAAAGGCGGGCGCATCATCAAAGACAAAGTACCGGCTGCGCCGGGCAACAAGTGGGTCGGTTTGGTTCTGCTATTCTCGGCGGAGAGCGGAGAGCCTCTGGCGATTTTTCCCGACGGCATTATTCAAGGCATTCGAGTTGCGGCGAGCAGCGCTCTTGCTGCGCGTTTTCTAGCTCGACCCGACGCCGCGATTCTCGGCATGCTTGGATCCGGCTGGCAGGCGCGGGCTCATGCGCAGGCGATGTGTGAAGTTCGCGGCATCAAGCAAATACTGGTTCACAGCCCCACCAAAGCCAACAGAGAAAACTTCGCCGCCGAAATCGAAAAGCAACTCGGCATTCCAGTCCACCCGGTTACATCCGGCGAAGCCGTTGCCGATCGCGCCGACATTCTGGTGGCGGCGACCAATTCGGTTTCAAGAGTGGTTCCGCCCGAGTGGCTAAAACCTGGTATGCACATTACCTGTGTGAAGATTACCGAACTTGGCGACGAAACGCTCGCTAAAGTCGACCGTCTCGTGATTCACACGCGAAAATGGGCGCCGGATAATTACATCACCGGTTTTAACGACGAGAAAGTCGAAGCGCATGACCCGATCGATCTTTTGATCGAGGGCTCGAAACGAACAAGCTTTAGTCCAAAGCAACCGTTCTGGCTAAACGCGCCGGAGTTGAAGGATGTGGTCGCCGGCAAGCTGCCGGGCCGCCAATCGCCTGAAGAGATCACCTGTTTCAATAACAATATCGGGCTCGGAATTCAGTTCGCGGCGCTGGGCAAGGCGGTTTTCGACGATGCCACAGCTAAAGGGTTAGGCAGAGAGATTCCAACCGATTGGTTTTTGGAGACGGTTCATCCGTAAAACGAGACAAAAGCTAGGATTCACCACGAAGGTCGCGAAGAGCACGAAGTTAAGAGATTAGTTACCGAAGGGGCACAGAGTAGGCAGAGTTTCGTTTCCGGGAGCATCGACTAGCAGCACACTTCGTGGTCAAAGCTAAGATTACTTCTGCATGCCGATTTGCCGCAGGAATCCTTCGTCCTCAAGCGTCTTGACGATGCTGCTGTCGAGAAAATTATCCGGGTTGGCTTTTTTCGCTTCGGGGTTTTGGCTTAGCTTGAGCGTTTCCACGATGCCTTCGCGATTGGGGTAGGGCGGGCGCACTACGTAATCGACTGCGTATTGGTAAGTCGCGTCGATGATATCTTCGGCGGTATCGCGAGTGTATTTTTGGATGATCCTTTTCGCTGCGCTCTTGTCCTGAACAAATCGTTGCAGGCCGTCGGAATAACCACGAAAAAAATTAAGCGCCGTGTCGCGATTGGTTTTCAGATAAGCCCGTCTGGTGATGACCGCGGTGTGGGGAAAGTAGACTCCGGCCTTTGCCATATCGAGCAGGGGCTGGGCGCCGGCCGCGCGGGCGCGGATGTGAGTTGGTGCCGACAACGGCGCCGCGACGATTAGCCGTTTCGAAAGCGCCGCCGCAAGTTCGGGCATGCCGCCGAGTTGAAGTATGTTGAGATCTCTTTCCGGATTGAAGCCATTCTTTTGCACGAGATAGCGTAGGGCGAAATCCGTTGACGAACCGAACCGGGTAACGCCGACGGTTTTTCCCTTCAGGTCCGCGACGCTTTTAATTTCAGGAAGAGCCATCATGTAAAACGCCGGAACGTTGGCTACGCCGCCGATGAAGACCAAGTCGGCGCCGCTAAGAACTGCGCTGACCACTGGCGCGCCTCCCGAAAAAGCTATTTCGGAATCACCGGTCAGAACTACCCTGGTAACCTGAAGCGCAGTGGGAATGTAGATCAATTCAACATCCAGGCCGTATTTCGGAAAAATATTTTGCTCGGTGGCATACCAGAGCGGAGCGTTGATCCCGCTGATCGCCGGGTAGATCACGTTCAATTTCGTTCGTGCCTGGCACCAAGCCGAGCTTGCCGTCAGGCACATTAGCAGTGTGGCGGTTAGGATAGAGGACTTCATCTCTCGAAAGACCATGTGAAACCCCCAATCATTATTCAAGCACGGTAGTGGTGAGACAAATGCATGTTATACGGTGAATGCATCGGAAGAGGGGAAAGCGAAAGTAACCGGGCCGTCGCCGGCCCGGTTCGGAGATCCTAGGAAGAAAACACCTCAAAACTATTGCAATAAGCTACTTGGTTTTGCTTGCCGCCTTCTTATCCTCACCCTTGGTCTTGGTGCCGCTCTTAGCATCGCCGCCATCTTTGACATCGATGCTTGACGCGGTCATTTTGTAATGGACGGTTACTCTTGAACCTTTCTTGAGATCGCCGCCCTTGATCTTGGTGCCTTTGTCGCGACCAATCTCCCATTTCTCATTACCCTTCTGAACGATGACGACGTCCTCGTTTACGTCGAGAACCGGTCCGGTAACCTGATAATCTTTCGGTTCAGCGGCGATAGCTACCGTCGCCATAAATAAAAATGCAATCGCTAAACTTAGAAAACGCTTCATCGTCAAATCCTCCTTGTTTGAGTTACCTGGCAATGGCGATACTCTATCCCATATTGCCGCACATGTGACAACACTTCTCGCGTGCCTTCAGAATCGTGCTCGTTACCGAGATCATTCTATAGCTAAGTCCGGCAAGAGGTGGAATAATGAATTCATGGGAAACAGAATCTCTGATATCGGACGGATGAAAAGTAATGTTGATGCGGGCAACAGGACGAACATGTTCGGGACTAAAAAGACTGGGAAGTTAGGTACTGAAAAGAACCCCGCCACTGTTAACGTGCAATCCAAAGCCCGATTCGAAGAAGTGTCATCCATATTTAAAGCGCATGGCTGGAACTATCGGATCGGATTGGAACCGGAAAAACCAGAGGAAGTTAGCGCTCTGAATCGTTTGTTGAACCCACTAAAGCCAATGATAGCCGAGAAGAAGGTCGGACGAAATCAGCCGTGCCAATGTGGCAGTGGAAAAAAGTTTAAAAACTGCTGTTCCGCGTGATGATGCGGTGTAGGTGCTTGAGGCGGCATAAATCGATAGCCAAGGCATTGCTTCCGCTCAGCCTATCAAACCAGAAAAGGAGCGCTTAACATGAGTAAAGGTAATGACAGTAGAAAGCAGAATAAAAAGAAACCACTCAAGACCCTGATGGAGAAAAGGGCCGCGAAACGGGCCAAGAAAGAAAACAAGGGGTTTTCGCTTCCTATTAAATAATCCCCATTTCTACGAGGGGGCAGGTTTCCTGCTGTCCTCTAAGAGTTGCCAGGTCTGAGTTTGAGGCTGCGGCCGGTGCCGTTCTAGCCAGCCTGTGCCGGGATGTTTACAAATCTTCAATCAGATTTGGCTGCTATAATTTAACCTTCGGAAAGTCCGAGTCTTTAGCCGCGCTATGTGACTCAGATTCTTTCGCGTCTATCCACGCTTTGCATAGCTTGAGCGCTTGCTCCTCGGCTGCTTTTTTCGTCGTGAAAATCAAGTCTGAAGGTTCGAGGCGTTTAACTTCCAACGTACAGTTCAGGTCCGGAGCAAATACCAGCCCCTTTGGGCGCCATCGCTTTCCCGGTTCTGAAACTGCGATTCCGTATATCGGATGCTGCTTGTAAGGTTGCATTTTGGTATCTCCTTTTGTCCAGCGCATGATCGCGCTGTACCGAACCACGACCTATAAATCATTTGGATCTCGAGACCGAGAGTCGCAGTCGATGGATCGTGGTGTACTAAAGGAGCCTGTCATGCCTTACGTCAGATAGCCAGCACCGGCATGTCAATAAGAACGCGCCACCATGCGTATTGCAGGCCTCAGGGGATGGTTTCCGCGGCCGAGCAGCAAAATCGTTAATTGGAGTGTGAGGCCCGACCGTTATATTTTTTCGTCTCCTATCGAAGTTTCTTCAGACGCAACTGCATCTCCTTGGCCGTGATCTGTTGACCGTACAAGGGTCCGCCTCGGGCAAACAGCCTCGCGCTCTCGAGCGACCCGATGATCACCGGCTCGAAGCCTGCGTCTCGAATCAGTTTCGATGCCACGCCCAGAGCTTCCTTGTCATCGCTGGCAATAGGGATGGCCATTCGTTCAGCGCTACGATGGGCGTTAGTCGCGAGGACTCGGTAATTAAGTGTGTTGAACGCGCG
>JAICEJ010000407.1 GCA_025924215.1 Candidatus Binatia bacterium | reverse complement strand
GCACCCTACACTGGCCGGGGTCATTGTCGCCGCCCTGACCCCGACGCGACCGCCGGGAAACCTCCGGGCGTTGATGGCACAGGCTGAGACTGTGATCGGCCACGAGCTGCGCCGCGCTGAAGAAGGGGTCTTGCGGCATGGCCCTTCCGAACCAACATTGCGCGCGCTGGATGCGATTCACGATCGGATCGAATCCCCGGCTTCCAAGCTGCTGCGGTCCGTGGAGCCGTGGTCGAGTTATTTTGTGCTGCCGCTGTTTGCTCTCGCAAACTCGGGCCTCGCCTGGTCCGCCGTGGTCCTGCAAGGACACGAGAGGCTCGTCTCCGCCATCGTGCTCGGACTGGTCCTGGGCAAGCCCATCGGAATGACGCTGGGCGCGGCGCTTGCCGTACGCCTCGGTATCGCCGTAAAGCCGCAGGAGTATTCGTGGGTTCAGATGATCGGCGCCGGGGCCCTTGCCGGGATCGGCTTTACCATGTCGCTCTACATTGCCCACAAGGCATTTCCCGATGAATCGGATTTCGCCGCAGCAAAGGTTGGAATTTTTCTTGCCTCTTTGGTCGCGGGTGGGCTAGGAACCGCGCTGCTTTGGCGCGCTGCAAAATCGGAGTTGGGCAAGAACGATCGCGTAGCCCCAACGAGCACGGCGTTCCGAGACTAGCGCGCGCAACCACATACTGCATACTGCCCCTGTCAAGCAGCCATGCTCATGAAAAATCTTTTCACCATCCTGACGATGTTGCTGGCTCTTTACGCGCTGGTAATGAGCATTTTCGTGATCACCGAAAACCGCAGACCGCAATCGACTCTGGCATGGATCCTCGTGCTTTTTTTCACTCCAGGGATCGGGCTGCTCATCTATCTTTTTTTCGGAAGAGATAACAAGGCGTTCAGCAAACGCAGCAAGCTGCTGATGCAAGATCTCGACGCCAACGCGCGGCCGCTGTTATCGCCGATTCTGTCCCGTCAAGACAGCGAGCTGGCGCGGCTTTCGAACGCGAATCCTGCTGGTAAAAAGCTGTCAATGATGGTGCGACGGAACTCTCGTTCGGCGTTGACAACTCGCAACCGTATCGAGATCCAGCAGGATGCGGCGACGTTTTACCCCAGCCTCATCGAAGATTTGAAGACCGCGCGCCACTCGATTCATCTCCAATATTTTATCTGGGGCGTAGATTTGTTCACCGACCGTGTGAAGCAAATTTTGATTGACAAGGCGAGCGCCGGTGTCGAAGTACGGCTGCTTTACGATCCGCAAGGCTCTCAGGCACATGTGGGCCATCGCTACGTCAGAGACATGCGGGCGCGGCATTCGAATGGCTGCGACATCGCCGCTCTATCATCTGCATACAATCAGTTATCGGAATCACCGCAAGATTACCGTTATCGACGGAGTGATCGGCTACACCGGGGACATGAACATCGGCCAGGAACACCTCGATGGCGGAGAAGGATTTGACAGCTGGCGTGACACTCAGGTACGGCTCGTGGGAGAAAGCGTAGCCATTCTGCAGGCAGTGTTCATGGTGGACTGGTACAATGCGGTGGGGGAGAATCTGTTCCAAGTCAAGCACTTTCCCACTGACGCGGCAGAGCCGGTGGAAAGCAACATCCCGGTGCAGATCCTGACCTCCGGTCCGGATTCGCAATGGGCGGCGATCAGACAGCTATACGCTCTGATGGTCGTTTCGGCTCGGCAACACGTCTACCTTCAATCACCCTTCTTTCTTCCCGACGCCACCCTCGCCGAAGCTCTGACAACGGCGGCCTTATCGGGGATCGACGTCAAGGTGATGGTGAGCGCCCGGCCATCTGGTAACAGGCTGCCGGATTGGGCAGGGAACACGTTCATCGAGGAGATCGTCACAGCGGGGGTCCAAGTGTTTCTCTACGAGAAGGGCTACTTGCACGCAAAGACAATCAGCATCGACTCGGAAATCTGCTCCATCGGCTCGGCGAACATCGATATCCGCAGCTTCAGCATTAATTACGAACTTAACGCCGTATTCTATAGCGAGCAAGTGGCTAAACAGCTCGAAGCGGACTTCGAGCGCGACCTCGCTTATTGCAGGGAATTTGACCCCGAGGAATATCGCAAGCGCGGCACCGTGGCGCGCTTCAGAGATTCAGTTGCGCGGCTCCTCTCGCCGTTGCTGTGATGATCGTGGCCGTGGATCGCGGACCGATCTTTTGTTCGCGCGGATCAATCTCTCGGCGCAAGGAAGCAGCTTTACTTGACCGGATATTCAACGCCTCAAAATGCCCCGCCTTTTGTTATTTATGAATTGCGAAGTAACTGCGCTCCGCTACAACGAAAGTGCCAGCAGTGCTGATAGTCACGGCCATTTACGGGACAACCAGGAAGCGAAGATTGACAGCATAGCATTTGGTTAATCGTCTGATCGCCGATGCGGCGCCAACCTTCACCATAACGATCGTTCGTCACGCCATTCATGGGGTTGCCAGACCGAAAAAAATCGCCGGCATTGGCTTGGACAGACTCGATTTAAATGGTCCCGTTTTACGGCAGATCGAAGAATAAAATTTCGCTTTCGTTCAAAGATTCGATTCTGCAGCAGCTTAAAATTGCCGATCGCCGCGCCGTCTTCGGCAGCGAGCGAAGTTGCTCGTAGCGCTTCTGCAAATGCGCATGCAGAGCATGAACCCGGAACACTCGCCTGGTTTGCCTGCGCTTCACTGCGGGCGCGACTCCTGCCCCGAAACGTTTTTCACCGGCCTGATTCTCAAAATCCGGCCGTTGCGCGCATCGGTGAGAAGATAGAGCGAGCCGTCTGATGCCTGGCGCACATCGCGAATGCGCTCTCCTAAATCACCAAGGTAACGTTCTTCTTGCGCGACTTTGCCGTCTTTCATTATCAGCCGCACCAATCCGCCGGGAGTGAGCGAGCCCACCAGGATGTTACCCTTCCAGCCCGCGAACAGCTCGCCCGTGTAAAAGACCATTCCGGAGGGTGCGATCACCGGATCCCAATAGTGAACCGGCTGCTCCAAGCCTTCCTTGGCTGTCCCTTCGCCAATCGGCAGGAAAGAATAATGACGGCCGTACGAGATCACCGGCCAGCCGTAGTTCTTGCCGGCCTCGGGATGATTCAACTCGTCGCCGCCGCGCGCGCCATGCTCCACAGTCCAGAGCTGCCCGCTCTCGGGATGGAGCGCGGCGGCTTGCACGTTGCGGTGACCGTATGACCAGATTTCCGGGCGCGCGCCGGCGCGTCCAACGAACGGATTATCCTTCGGCGCCGAGCCATCCGGGTTGATGCGGACGATCTTGCCGATCGTCGTGGATAAGTCCTGGGCGCTGTCGGAATAGTTGAAGCGTTCGCCCAAAGTTACGAACAGAGTGCGGTCGCGGCGAAACACGAGCCGAGACCCGAAGTGATTGGAGCCACTCACCTTGGGCTGTTGTCGCCAGATCACCTGCGTGTTCTCAAGCCCACGTTCCCCAAATCGCCCCCGGGCAACGGCCGTTCCTGCGCCGCCTTCGCCGGATTCGGCGAATGATAAATAGACGAGCCGATCGTTATCGAATCCCGGACTCAGCGCCACGTCCAGCAGCCCGCCTTGACCGCTCGCGTAGACCCGCGGGACTCCTGTGACCGGCTCGGAGACGCCCCCGTCGGAACTCACAACGCGTAAGCGACCTGGTCGTTCGGTAACCAGCATCCGCCCATCCGGGAGGAAAGCCAAGCTCCAGGGGTGCTCGAGCCCTTTGGCAACCGTCTGGAAGTCAACAACTCCCTTGACCGACTCCGGCGTCGTCGAGCGCGGTGCCTGGGCTTGAACGAGCTGCGGCGCGACGCTTGCCAAGCAGGTGATGAACATGGCGCCGATCAATTTTGCCATTCGGCGTAGCTGAACGGCAGATGGTGGGACTTGTAATTCTTTGTCCGACATCTCTTCCTCTCTTCGACGAACGGTTCGATAGACTGTAGTTTCTTTTTTCGTGTACCTGGCGAGTAGCCAATTCCTCAAGCTCGCATCGACGTCCGGAAAAATCCTAACTGCTGAAGCTGTATCAAACCTCAGGAACCGAATGTCAGAGCGCCGCAGGTTGTACCGAAATGTGTCTTCGGAATTTCAGAAGCCGCTAAGTACAAAATCGACGGCGAGGAAGGGTGAGGCGCTGCTCCTGAGTACTAGGCGGCGGCTTTTTCCAGCCGTTGAACGATCGCCGCTTTGGGCTGCACGCCGACAATACGGTCCACTTCGCGTCCTCCCCTGAGCACCAGCAGAGTAGGAATGCTCTGGACATGGAAGCGCGCCGCAGTCACCGGATTTTCGTCGACGTTGAGTTTCGCCACCCGCACGCGGCCCGCCATTTCCACGGCCAGCTCTTCAATCACCGGCGCTACCATCCGGCACGGTGCGCACCATGGCGCCCACATATCGAGCAGCACCGGCACAGGGGAGCGCTCGACTTCGGCTGCAAACGTCGCGTCCGTGATCGTCACCGGTTTCGTCTCCGCGGACAAAGGTGTTTTGCACCGGCCGCATACGGGTTTAAGCCGCTGAGCGATTTTTTCCAGCGGCACTCGGTTCGTCGCGCCGCAGGAGGGACAACGAATCAATTGCGGATCAGACATTGGTTCGACCTTTCATAACTCGACTTCTGCTTTGCTGCGCGTTCCTCTGAGGCCGTGAGCCGGATGTTCGTTCATTGGCAAATATTAAGAACGGCCAAAACCGCACACACGGCGCTTCATCTGATTGATTCATTTTCAATCGCACTTGCGGCTTGAATCACTTCATCTATGTCGAAAGTCGAAAATTCGCCCGCTCCTTGACGGCAATCACAGCTTCGCTACCTGCTTTGGGATTGCGTGAGTCGCCGGGTCCACTCCAGAAAATTCCGGAGCAGCCGGCGAACCTG
>JAICEJ010000406.1 GCA_025924215.1 Candidatus Binatia bacterium | reverse complement strand
CAAGGAGGCGTGAAGGTCGGTTGGTCGGAAGTGGCGCCGCAAACATACGAGCGCTGGATGCTGTATGTGCAAGACACCGGTCCGGGCTTTGAAGACGGCTTGATTACGCCACTTGCGCAGGCAATCAAGAAATCCACGGAAGAGGTTCAGGTGGTCGAGCAGGAGGCAGAGAAAGCGGGCCAGGATTCAACTTTTGTCCCCCCCGCACCCGTGCTTCCTTCGGAGTCAAAGCACCGACCGGACTATCAACCCCCTGGTGAAGGAATCGGCTTATCGATCGTCAAGAAACTCTGCGAGCTCCTGGACGCCAGCTTGGAATGTGAAACCGAGCGCGGCAAAGGAAGCACCTTTCGGGTTATCTTTCCGCGCCACTACGGCGCCTAGCGAGCGGCCCTTCCGAAAGTTCACCAGTCATAGTTCAGCTAGTTTCATAAGCAGAAATAGCTTACTTGCGGAGACACCAGTCGTCTGGCGTGCGATTCGAATTTCTTTCGGACCTCCGTAGAATCCTTGATTGCCAAATTAAACGGGCTTTATCTCGTTCTCTCTCTTATGTCGGCATGCGATGTTTGACAGAGATTATTGCATTCATTAGATTCTGCCCGACAAATATCGATCAAAACACTCTGCACGGTCATGGAGGTTTCATGCGCACCAGAATAGAAGGGGCATTATCGATTGCCGCCGTTACGGTTTTTCTCAGTATCGGCTCGCCTGCTGTGAGCCAGACGAAAAAACCGACTACGCTTGCGGAACTAGCAGCTTACACGGGCGCCGACCGTGAACAGCTTTTATTGGCCGGCGCCAGATCTGAAGGCAAAGTCGTCTGGTACACATCATTGGCCGGGGCGTCATTCAAAGAACCCATGAAAGCCTTCGAAGCGAAGTATCCCGGCGTCAAGGTGGAAGTTTATAGATCCCAGAACAGCGATCTGGGAAAGAGGATCATGACCGAGAACAAGGCAAAGCGCTTTTATATGGATGCGCTCGAAACCACGCTGCCGCTTCAGAAGCTTCTGCATGAAGACAAGATGATGACTCCTTTTACTTCGCCTCACCTCACCAGGTATCCAGATATAGCAAAACGAAAAGCCGATAAGGGGCTGTACTATTGGGCGGTGGACCGTGAGTCATATTCAGGATTAGCGATCAACAAGACCTCCATCACGGCAGCGCGTGTAAAGAACTACGAAGATCTCTTGAGGCCGGAGTTCAAGGGCAAATTAGGTTTTGCCATTTCCGAAACCGGACCGAGAGCTATCGGTGCAATGATCACGGCGAAAGGCGAAGAGTTTGTAAGGAAGCTAAAGTCACAGGAAGTTTCATTGCACGCGGTTTCAGGCCGCGCCGTGGCCGACCTGGTCGCCTCGGGTGAATTGGGTGCATCGCCGACGGTTTTCCGCAGCCATGCATCGGAGATTGCCGCCGGCGGCGCCCCGGTTACCTGGATTCCGATGGATCTGGTTCCTACTAATGCCGGTGCCGTCAGTCTTCCAATCAGCGCGCCGCATCCGCACGCAGCCGTTCTCTTGATAGATTTCATGTTGAGTCCCGAGGTGCAGGCCATCTTCGAGAAGGGTCAACAAGGCAGCCCGGCTAAAGATTACGGTTTCAAACGGTGGTATCCTGAAGAGGGAATGAATTCCGAGCAATACGATAAGGCGAGCACGCAATGGGAGAAACTGCTGCGCGAGATCGGCCGCAACTAAATGAAACTCTCAAGTATTACGGAGGAGAATCAAAAGTGCTGACCATCGATGCTGATGCCCATGTAGTTGAGAGCGAACGAACCTGGGACTATTTGGAAGGTAACGACAAACGTTATAGGCCGGTGCCCATTACCGTCGACATGCCTCAGGACAAGAGAAAAAACTTCTGGATTATCGGTGGCCGCCTGATTGGAGGGCGCGATAATATCGGCAAGGATACTTCTCAGGAGTCTCGAGAAATGGCCGACATTGAGGCGCGACTGAAGCACATGGACGAGATCGGCACTGGGATCCAGGTTCTCTACCCCACTCTATTTCTCCGTCCGTGGACGGACCAACCGGAAATCGAGGTAGCACTGAGTCGCTCGTATAATCGTTGGCTCGCGGACATCTGGTATAAAGCCAAGGATCGATTGCGTTGGGCTGTGCATTTACCTTTGATGACGATGGACAAAGCGCTGGACGAGCTTCGCTGGGCCTCCGGAAACGGCGCGTGCGCTGTTTTCATGCGCGGACTGGAAACAACTCATAGGTTGCACGATTCCTACTTCTTCCCCTTGTACGAGGCAGCAAGCCGGCTCAACATGCCCATCGGCATTCACTCAGGGGTGGGAAACTTCGCGGTTTCGGAAGCTTTTGGCGGTGATCCTTTTCGCGAAGCCAAGCTCGGCGTGATTGGCGCTTTTCACGCTCTGATCATGCGAGGCATCCCAGAACGTTTTCCAGGTCTCCGTATCGGCGCCATAGAAGTTTCCGCACAATGGATTCCGTATGTGGTACATGACATAAACCTGCGTTTACCGAAGTTTCTCGGCAAAGAGGCCAATCCCGATGTGCTGCGCAACAGCAGTCAACTGTTTGTTGCCTGCCAGACCGATGATGACCTGCCTTACGTATTGAAGTATTCCGGTGAAAACAGCCTGATGATCGGCTCTGATTACGGCCACGCCGACAATGCCAGCGAGTTACTGGCTCTGACTCGACTTAAAACCAAGGGTCAAATCGATCCCGAAGTGATCGATAAAATTCTCTATGACAACCCAGCACGGTTCTATGGTTTGTCGATTGATTGAGTTTCCATGTAAGAAAAACGCTGCGCGCGCGGCGACAACTCACTTCATCGGACGAAATTTCGGCAAGGTGTAGCCTTCGTTGTCCTCGAGTCCTCTACTCTTGGGTCCGGCTAGCTGCTAAAATCCGATGGTAGAGCCCCGATGCGTGACCCGTCAATGCTTTGGACAGCCCAGCCTTACTTTCGCTTCAGATCGCTCTGCCGTTCCCCCCTTCGCTCCGTTCACCTTATGGCGCCAAACGCTTGACAACGTTGGTCGCGACGCGTTAGCGGATTAGATTAGATTGGAAGCCGATCGGCTTTCGACTGCTTAGTTGATAGGAGGACAGATGGATCTGATTTACGGACTGATAAGCGCGGACTCTCACGCTGCATTCGCGCCTGACACCTACACGAGCCGGATGTCCGCAGGTCGATGGGGAGACCGGATACCTCTGGTCGTCGAAGTGAAGGCAAACGGCAGCGCCGTCGACCGCTGGTCAATCTATGGCAAGATTTCGGATAACGACGTGTGCAATTGCCCGGCACTCATGGGTGAACCATTCCCTACTTTCCCAAAGCGATGGGAGGAGGTGCCGGCAACGGCCTATAATCCAGTCGAGCGTCTCAAGGCCCTCGATCAGGACGGCATCGATGCCGAAGTACTCTTCCCCAATCCTCCGGGCGGCACTTTCTTCGAGTACGGCGACCGTGACTTCGAACTCGACGTTGTGCGCGCCTACAACGACGCGTTGTCCGAATGGGGCCGGGCCAGTGACCGCTACTTGCCGCTCGCCATTGTTGCCTATCTGAGCGAGCCGGAGACGATTGCGCGCGAGATCGAGCGCGCGGCATCCGGCGGCCATCGCGGCATCAATTGCCTGGGCGAGATGCCGGCGCCGCTTCCCCACCTCACCGATCCATACTGGTATCCGGTCTGGGACGTTTGCCAGGAGCTCGATTTGCCGGTTCACATCCACGGCTCAGCGGGGGTGCGCGCCGGCGCTTCGGTACGCAAATGGAGCGGTTACACGCCGCGCCAGGCCCACTCGGCGATGACCGCGACATCCGCGGTAACTCCCGCACAAGTGGTCCCGCACTTGATCTTCTCGGGACTGACCGAAAAATTCCCGCGCTTGAAGATCGTGTTCGCCGAGGCCGGCATCGGCGGTCTCAATTACGTGCTCGCGGCCTGCGATCATGAGTGGGAGTCCCGCCGTCTGTGGACGGAGGGCCTGACGACGCGCCCGAGCGAGACGGTGCGCCGCCAGATCTATGTCAACTTCTGGTTCGAGGCGGAAGGAATCAAACTGCGGCACGACATCGGCATCGACAACATCATGTGGGAGTCGGACTTCCCGCACGTGGCCTCCTATTACCCGCGCTCTTGGCACGAGGTAAACCGCGTGCTCAATGGCGTGCCGGCGGAGGATCGCCGCAAGTTGCTTTATGAAAACGCCATTCGCCTCTACCGCATCAACGCGAACTTACCTGACAGACGCATCTTGAGGGAAGAGCTGCCGTGCAACTGAAGTACCGTTTCATCAGCGTCGATGACCACGTGCAGGAGCCGCCTAATCTTTGGACGGATCGGCTCTCAAAAAGCCGTTGGGGCGAGCGCATTCCGCATCTTGAGCGCACATCGGACGGGTCGGACCGGTGGGTCGTCGACGGCAAAATTTTACTCGGTGGCGTCGCGGCCAGAGCCGGCGCTTTGATGCCCGATCGGAATTGCGAACCAATTCGGTGGGACGAAGTCCCAGCGGCAGCTTACCTACCGAGCGAGCGGCTGAAAGCGATGGACAGCGCCGGTGCGGATTATTCAGTGCTGTATCCGACCGTGGCGGGCCTAGCCGGAGAGGCGTTTGGACGGATTGAGGACAGCGAACTCGAGCTCGCGTGCGTACGCGCGTATAACGACTGGTTGATCGAGACCTGGACGGCAGCTAGCGAGCGGTTTATTCCGCAATGCCTCGTTCCCATATGGCCGGTTGAAGAGACGGTGAAAGAGATTCGACGCGCCGTCGCTATGGGTCACCGCGGCGTCGTCTTCCCTTCGCTCCCCATGCACCTGCGCAACGTACCGCATATCAGTGGACCCGAGTACGATCCGCTGTGGGCCGCCTGCGAGGAACTCGAAGTACCGGTTTGT
>JAICEJ010000405.1 GCA_025924215.1 Candidatus Binatia bacterium | reverse complement strand
TTCGGCTAAATCGAATGTCCCCCAGTGAATTCCCAGCAGAATACGCGCGTTCAGATCGATGGACGTTTGTACCGCTTCCTCCGGCGTGGTGTGGACGCTTTTCATAATCTCCGGCGGAACATACGCGCCGATTGCGACCGCCGCCAGATCGAACGGACCAAGCTTCCGGCCGATCTCCTTGAAGCCGTCGAAATAGCCGGTGTCACCGCTGAAATACAGTCGCCGCTCCAGGCTCACCATCGCCCATGATGCCCACAGTCGCTCATTACCGTCCCATAAGGTTCGTTGTGAGAAATGCTGCGCCGGTAAGCAAACGAACTTGACGCCTCGATACTCGCGCTCCTGCCACCAATCGAGTTCCTCGACGTGGTTCATGCCGTTTTTCGCAAACCAAGCTTTCATACCCAAAGGGACTAGAAAAAGCGGATTGTGGCTATCGGCAAGTCGTTTCACCGTGGTCAAGTCCAGATGATCGTAATGATCGTGCGATATGATCACGACATGGATCGGCGGCAGGTCCTCGAAAGCTAAGCCCGGCGCGCTTAAGCGCCGGGGCCCGCCCCATGAGACCGGGCTGGCACGTTCGCTCCACTGCGGGTCAGTGAGCGCATTGACGCCGTTCATCTGGACTAGCAGAGTCGCATGGCCGACCCAGGTGATGCTCGGGTTGATCAAGCCGGCTCGAAGGGCCTTGCCGTCGTTAGCCACTCGGGGAGCCTCGAAAGCCCGCGGTGACGTGTAACTCGCCCATAAACGACGCGCCATAAAACGCCAGCGGGTCAAGCTCGACGGCCGTTGGAAATCAGCACTGGTGTTACGAAAGCCGCCGTCCACATGATGCGCAGGTTGGTCGGAGACTGACTGTTCCGTACTCACCCGGCCGCAAGCAGCTAGACCCAGGAGTGAAATTAAAATAAAAGCGGCTTGATGCCGATTACAACGCATTTCTCTTTTTTGTAACAAATTGACTGCCGTGACAACCGTGATCGATGCAATCAGCCTTCACAAGCGCTTCCAACCAGATATGCGAGTCTGTAAGGATCTGACTGATCTGGAGCCGGGCAACGGCTGGCTTTGCGAGCTTGGATGATTTTGTGATTGAACAGAGACATGGCGCAATTAAACGTTGACAAACTAGCGGCAGGCCACGAGCTCGATGCTTTGACGGCCGAGCGGGTGTTTGGTTGGAAAGATATCGAGCGGCGGGAACACCAACCTTGGGGCAAAAGAAAGGACAAAGGCGGCCGGTGGCGCTCGGCCCGAGTTCCGGATTACTCGACCGATCCTACCTACGCCGACGATCTCGAACAGCGGATGAACGAGTTGGGTTTGTTGAAGCAGTATCTTAAAGAACTTGCAAAAGCTTCCCGCGCCAAA
The DNA here is from genome assembly GCA_025924215.1 of Candidatus Binatia bacterium. Taxonomy (GTDB): domain Bacteria; phylum Desulfobacterota; class Binatia; order UBA9968; family UBA9968; genus WHTF01. The sequence continues at coordinate 3,544 of JAICEJ010000405.1, read as the reverse complement.
GGCTTGCCCAGCGACTGGGCGCCGCCGGATCAACGTTGCCGCGCCGCGATCAAGGCGATTAAGTCCAAAAAAAAGTCGCGCTAGTTACCTCCAGCAACGACGACGGGGATTAGGTAGTTACTTTGTCTCTGATGCGAACCCCGAACCAACACATCTAGTAAAATTAGTGTAAGCGACAGATGAGTTTCGCAACCGTCTTATGCTCCGGCGTTACGGCGCTATGAAAGCCGCGCCGAGTCTCTCTATTTAGGTTTCGTAATATTGAGTCAGGTCGGTGCTCGCTCGCTTCAGGCCTACCGAATTATTTCGAGTCAACATTCTTGCCGTAGAAGAGCTTGCAAGGTATTGTACCGGCTATTTTATGGCAGCTCTAAACCTGGCTTCGGCGACTCTGGCGGTTTTTTTGTCATCAGCTTGTTTTGTGGCGCTCAACCCTTCTGGTTTTGAAGCGCGGCAGGCTCCTGGTGCGCCCCACGTTCCAGTCCACGTGCAGCGCGGCGACGCAGTTCAGGAGCATTACGACGATTATACGAAACGTCTCCACGCTTATTACGAATCGCTTGTGGATGCTTTACAGAGCGGAGCTCCTGAGCTGCTTCCAATTGTCGAGCCACCTAATCCGTTGCAGCACGGCTATCAGATTCTACCAAATATCGTTGCCGACCCAGAGCCATTGGCGCGACCACCGCGCGGGCGATCAGCGCAGTACAGTTGGCCTTGGACGGATCATTTGATCGATAGAGCAGCGAGTGAGTTGGGCCGATCCGCACGCGCTTTGAAGCGCGCCTCATCGCTTGAGCCAAAAATGCGGCAGATGGCTTACCAACAGCTTGCGGTGCGATATCGGCAGATCCACGAGCAGCAGCAAAATATCGATGCGCATATCCAGTATAATCAACTATGGCAAGGAGCGATCGCTGCAAATCGATCAAAATACGAAAGCGAGAGCGTGCTTCATGATCGGGTGCTGAAGCACCAGGAGGTTCTCGAAGTTTTCAATGCTAGGTACGCTACTGCCCTAACGAGCGCGCACGGAACAATCTCTCAGGTGGTTATGACGAGTTTAAACGAATTCAGCAGCGGTTTAATCGAGAGGAAAAATCGGCTGGCGCGCGAGATCGATGCCGCTAAAGATCTATTTTATGCTACGCCGGGGTATGTTCGCGTCGAGCAGCAAATTAGCAATTGGATCATTCACGTACCGTTTTACACGGATATACAAGATGACGCGTTTGTGCAATCCGCCAAGAGAGCGATGGAAGATACTTGGCACCTGCGCAGCGGCGAAGACGATTTTCGCGTGCAGCTCCATTTTTCCTATGTCTCTCCTGAACATCTTTACGGAACCGATAAGACACCACAGAACGGGGAGCGCATGAATATCCGAACGCATCTGGATCATTTTCCCGCAGACAGGGCGATCCTTACAACCGGCGCGAGAACGACACATGTAGATGGGCGAGCGATCATCCTGGGCCCACACGATATTGCCAGAGGCGTTTTGGCGCACGAGTTAGGACACGTCCTCGGGTTTCGAGACGCTTACTTTCGTGGCTACAAAGATCTTGCTGAAGATGGATTTCAGGTGCTGGAGATCGTCGCGGATTCCAACGACATTATGGGCGCCCCCGCCACGGGAGCCGTCTTACGTCGTCATTTTGAAAAACTCATTTCAGTACGACGCGGCCAACAATAGATCGCAACCGTACTAAATCGAAGGTTCCTGATCCGAAGTAGACAAAGTACCAAATAGATAACCGTTTGACGGATCTCAATCCAACGAGACCCGTCAAACGGTGAATCGCGTGAGAATCACACCTGACGACTTCCGTTCCGGGACGCAGCTACAATAGCGATAACCACGATTGCAAAAACGCCCAGGCCGACGAAGAGCGCAACGGTTGAGTCCATCCCGAGGAATCCGCTGCTAGATGAACCGGCAGGCCCGGCGGGTCCTTGAGGACCAGGCGCGCCGGCAGGGCCTTGGGGACCCGGTGCTCCTCTCTCACCTTCGCCAGGCTGCGGAACACGGCTCCGATTTTCTTTGTCTCCTTGGATTCGCACGTCGAAGTTTGTATCACCGGCGCGACCTTCTATTTTCGCTCCCTCATTCTTACGCTGGGAATCCTGGGCCGACACATAGCTAGCCCCCGCCGCAGATATAACGAATAGAGACAGAACCAACATTAAATGTTTTAAATATTTCTTCATTGTTCACGTCCTCCTTGTTTCGTTTGATATCCATTGCTGCAAACAACAGTTACAGCTGCCCGGGTGATATAAGGCAGCTGCAAAGGGCATGTAGCGAGTCACAGCCAAACTCATGCCATCTGAAGCTCTTAAAAACGCGAGATCGCGAAGACCGCAACGACGCTCGCAGAATAGTTATGCCGCGGCGGATTAAGGGCGAGGTGCAGTGTTTCATTGGTGGCTCAACCCGTCTCATGTTTGGAACGGGTGGTGCCGTTGCCGGCTTCAAAATAGGAGTTATTGGTCTTTAGATGCGTTATGTCTTCGTGGCGAGAATTTTGCTGAGGACTCGATCCATGGGGAACGGTCTGACACCTGCGATGGAGGCCGCATGATCACAGCCGGATTAGGAGTCATTTTACCAACACTATTTTACGGCGGGCTTCTCGCAATTTGTATCTTTTTACTCGGGCAGTTGCTGCCAATCGTTTATGCGTTCGTATCGGAAGGACTCTAGAGAAGCCTTTGCCTTCTAGCGAAGTTCTTTACCGAAAACTTTTTCAAAGAATTTCTCTTCGGCAAGCTGATCAACAATGCTGTTGTCGATGACTTTCGGTGCGAGAGCATCGGCAGTAACGCCTTTCACTTGATCGAATTCCAATAAGACAGGAATCGCCCGCGAATCGAAGCGCGGAATACGCTCGGTATAGGTTTTTACCAAGGAGTAAGTTTCATCGAGAAAGGCAGGATCCGATCGACGCAAGTACTTGGCCAGAATGTTCACCGCTCGTTCCTTGTCGTGAACCATCATAGCTACACCTTCGACGTATGCGCGCAGAAGCCGTTCCAGAGTTTCTCGATTGGTTTGAAGAAAGCTCTGCGTCACTCCGATGATACTCATCGGATATGGGATGTCCAGATCAGCGGCATTAACTAAGGGCCGAGCGGCTATCCGCGGTTTTACGGTAGTAAGCATGCCGGCGATCATCTTCTGCTCGAACGCCGCTTGTACCGCGGGCGTCTCGCCCAGGGGTCTTAACGTAACGCTTTTTTCCAATCCAAATTTCCGGAGCACCAATGTGGATAAAGCGTGGGTCGAAGAACCGTAACGCGTAATGCCTAAGACCTGATTTCTCAATTGATCAGGTTTGGTGATGTCGGGTTGCACGTAAAGTGTTACAGGCGGACGGTTCATTTGCGATGCGATAGCAACGAGTGGAGCGCCGCGCGCTGCGGCGCTCACGATGCCGCTGCTGCCTGCAACCATGACGTCGATGCTGCCGCCAAGCAGGGCCTGAACATTCGTACCGCTCGAAGGAATATAAACAAACTGAACGTCCAAACCGTATTTTTT
>JAICEJ010000404.1 GCA_025924215.1 Candidatus Binatia bacterium | reverse complement strand
AGCTTTTTCTGCACCTCATCCATTTTCGTCGGCCATGCGCCGTTCTCTTTGAAGAAGCGAATCGCGGCCGGGTGATACGGCATGGTGACTTCTGCGTCGACAGCCCGCGCCTTGGTCCACTCCGCGAAACCGGGATGAAACTGGGGAAGCTTTTCGACATTGACCCAGATTGCTTGCAGGGCGGAGCGCACGACGACGTCCGGCAGCGCCTTGTGGCCGACAAGGTAAATGTCATAGGTGTAAGCGCAGGTGTCTTCGACGATGCCGGTTGACGAACCCGCTTTGACGACGGAGAGATAATACCCGGGCACAGCCTTCTTGATCCGCTCTTCGCCTTGTTTGGAGCAGTCGAGCGGAATATAACGGATACCCACGGAAGCGTCCGCCTCCCGTACTTTCGCGGAGCCAATGGCATGGGTGGTCACGTCGGCGCGTCCCTGAACGAGAGCGTCGACGCCTTCGTTCACCGCTGGAACCGGGACCACTTTCACATCCTTCCATGTCAAACCCGCGTTGGAAAGTGAACCGAAGACGTTGTACCACACGGCAAGCTGCGCCGGATATTCGCCGGTTACCCGTCTACCTTTGACTTCACGAATGGTCTTTATCGGCGAGTCCTTTTTGACGATCAAGCTGCTGCGCAACGGCGAGCCTCGCATGATTAGGCGAGAATTGGGCGTGTGCGGAAACGGATTTCTGCCGCCGATCTGCAAACGCTTCGGTCCCTGGTAGGCGAGACCCATGTCGACCGCGTTGACGACGCCTAGGTCCAGTTCACCGGAATCGAGCAAGGGTAAAAATGTACTGGTGCCGGAGTAGGGCTGAACTTGGGTTTGAACGCTGGTTGAATCGCTGATCACCTTGGCTAGGCCGCTAGCCAACGCATAAAACAGCGACCCTGGAGGATTGGAGCCGATGGCCGCGGACTTGGGCAGCTGTTGAGTTTCGGCCACGCTTGCGAAGACCGCGAGCGGTATTAGCGTGGTGATTAAAAGTCGACATAGTTTCCGTGGAACGTCCATCTATTCCTCCCTCGGTATGGCCAATTGAACTGAAGCAGCTTTGAGCTGTCGACCCCGTTAGTTCTCACACCTGCATTCTTGTGTTTTGATATCTCAGAATCGTCAATCCGCGACCTGCGAATTTATTTGCCGCCTTATTTCGCCTCGGGGATTTCCACCTTGCCCACCCGCTTGATGGCGTCGGCGAGCATCTTGGCATCCTTGTCCCAGAATTTCTGAAACTCGGGCGCATCAAGATAGGCGATCGGTGTCTCTAATTTTTCCATGGCCGATTTGAACTCGGTTGTGTTCACCGCCTGCTTAACAGCATCGCGAATTGTTTTCATCACGGCAGCCGGCGTTCCTCTTGGCGCAAACAGCCCGGCCCAGATGTAAAATTCGACATCGTATCCAAGCTCCTTGAAAGTCGGCACATCAGGAAGGGAATCGACCCTCTTCGCGCCCCATCCGGCCAGCGGTCGCAGCTTGCCTCCCTTGATGTGCGGGATCACCACTGCCGGTCCTGAGGCGAGGGTGTCGACATGCCCTCCGAGAATCGCCGTGAGCGCCGGCCCCGCTCCGGCATAAGGAACGTGCTTCAATTTGATGCCTGCGGAATGAGAGAGCATCTCCATCGCCATGTGCAACGTCCCGTACACACCAGAGGAAGAAAAAGAAATATCCGCCGGACGTTTTTTGGCATCTTCGACAAATTCTTTAACGTTTTTCCATGGTCGACTCGCGCTCACGACGAAAATCGTCGGATCAGCGGAAATCAACGCAATCGGAATGAGCTGGTCCATGGTATAGGCGGGTTTGCGGTCGAAGAGCTTATCCGCCTCTGGAATAATGGAGATGCTTGAGAGAGCCATGAGCAGGTTGTATCCGTCAGGCTTGCTGTTGGCAACGAAAGACATTCCAACAGCGCCAGCCGCTCCAGTCTTGTTCACGACCACCACCGGGTTTTTCAAAACCTTTTCCATCGCGGCGGCAACCGGGCGAGCCGTCAGATCGGCAACCCCCCCGGGAGGGAATGGAGCTACGATGGTAATCGGACGGTTCGGGTATTTGTCTTGGGCCGGCGATTCCGCGATCAGAGCGAAGAACGGAACCAACAAAACTGTGAGAAATTGAACCCAGCGCGACCGCGGCAGAATAGCTGGACTATCATTGTTTGTCATTGTTCACCTCCCAGAGACGATATTCAGGTGCTGTCTTTTGCCGCGAATCCAAGCCGCTGCTGCCAATCCAGCCGCTTCATAAGAAACGGACGGGCGGCTAATAACAGCAGCGACAATCCAACGATCAGCATCACCAAGGCAATCGGCCGGTTAACGAAGATAGCGTAGCTGCCGGACGACATCGCAAGCGACTGACGAAAGCTCATCTCCATCATCGGCGCCAGGATAAGTCCCAATACTACCGGCGCGGTGTCGAAGTCAAATTTGCGCAGCATGTAACCGAGCGCGCCCATCACTGTCATGATCCCGATATCGACGACGCTGCCATTGACCGCATAGACACCTATAAGACAAAAAATGAGAATTGCCGGATACAGAAGAGAATATGGAATTCTTAAAACACTGACAAAAATCCCGACCAGCGGCAGATTCAAGATCAAGAGCACTAAATTGCCAACGTACATGCTGGCGATGAAACCCCAGAAGAGCTCCGGTTGCTGTGCGATCAAAAGAGGACCCGGCGAAATGCCATGCACCATCATAGCCGCAATCATCACGGCCGGGATCGGCCCGGAAGGCACACCCAAGGCGAGCATAGGAACGAAGGCTCCTGATGTCGCCGCGTTGTTGGCCGATTCCGGTCCCGCCACTCCCTCGATGGCGCCATGACCGAAGCGCTCAGGATGTTTGGAAAGGCGCCGCTCCATCGCATACGAAACGAACGAGGCGATAATGTGCGCCGAGCCAGGTATGATGCCAATCAAAAAACCCAAAACGGTCCCTCTACCGAGCGGCCAGAGTGAAGCGCGCCATTCCGCGCGCGAGGGGAGAAGCTCTTTCAACCGGGGCTGTTTGACTTGGGGCGCGGACGGCTGTCCTGCAGTCAGCAGAATTTCTGAGATCCCAAACAGCCCCACTGCGACTGGAACAACTCCGATGCCGTCACCAAGCTCGATCAATCCATAGCTAAAACGAACGAATCCGGTCATGGGATCGATGCCGATCATGCCGAGAAGCAACCCCAGGGTTGCCATGGCCAGCGACTTGAGCATGGAGCCGCCGCTCATGTAGGCGAGGACCAAGAGGCCGAGAAGCAGAAGAGCAAAATATTCAGGCGGTCCGAAGCGGAGCGCAAAGCTCGCTAAAGGCGGCGCCAATAGCATGAGACCGACGATGCTGGCGGTACCGGCTATATAGGAAGCCACCGCTGCAATGGCCAAAGCGGCGCCGGCCCGTCCTTTGCGCGTCATCTCATAACCGTCGATACAGGTCATGACCGAAGCTGCTTCACCCGGAATGCGCATCAGTATCGAAGTGGTGGATCCACCGTACATGGCTCCGTAGTAGATTCCAGCCAGAAGTACGATGGCAGAAGTGGCATCGAGACCGAATGAGACAGGCAGGAGCAAACTGATCCCGGCAAGCGGACCCACGCCCGGCAAGACGCCTACGAGCGTTCCGATGACGCAGCCGACAAAGGCGTAGAGCAGGACATTGGGGGCAAGAGCGACTGAAAAGCCAATATAAAGATTATGCAGAGTTTCAGCCATGATCGTTATCAACTCACGTCGCTAGTCTCTATCTGACGGCTTGAAGAAGTTGACCGTGGATTCCTCACTTCGAAGTGACGCTGCGATCGAAGACATCCTGGAGCAAACGCGATACGTCTCTGAGCGATAGCGGCCTGCAACTCCAGTGTTTTAGCTATGCGCAAAAAAATTGTCAGTCCACGTTCAAGCACCGTGGGCGTGTTGGATTGTTTTCCTTCAGGCTCCCCTCGATTGGTGTACAGTCTTTCTTTTCTTACTGCGGAATTCGAGTTGAATCGTTGCGCAAGGTGAGATCCCCCTTCAGAATCCGAATGGCCCTTGAGGCAGGGGCACTCGCAGGACGGTGTAGAAAAGAAAGAAGGAACCAAAAGACAACGTAAAGGCAAACGATAAAGACACTATCCAACTGCGCTGCTCCAGCAGTTTAACCAGAAAACCCAACACGAGCAGCACAGTGAGGCGGTAACCAAGACGCTCAATGGCGAAAACGGAAAAGAGGGATGCCGCCAAAATCGCCAGGGCATGACGCCATTCGCTCCAGGTAATGGATGATAATGACGGAGCGCGACTGCTGGTGAGCCCAAGGAAGACCGCGAACATCAGAAGTAGCAAAGCCAGCAGTATAGGAATGAAGGCGGGGCCGGGTTGGCGTAACGTTCCGAGCGGAAGCTGACGGCTCTCCCATATTACTAGAAGAGCGAAAATGATAAGGGCGATTGCCGAGGCCCGGTCGGTTGTCATAGCGGCGCGATCTTAACGAGCCGACTAACGGTACGAAATTCCGTCTACCTTCCCCACAAATGTTTTGTCGCGATGCGCGCGCCCTCGGCCATCGCTGCAAATTTCGCCCACGCAATCTGCGGATCGCCGACACGCGGCCCCAGGCCGCAGTCGGTGCCCGCCATGACGTTTTCCCGGCCAACAATCCTGGCATAACGCAGCAGACGCTCGGCGATGACCTCTGGGTGTTCGACGATGTCCGTTGCGTGGCCAACGACGCCGGGCACGATGACTTTGCCCTGTGGAAATTTCACATCCTCCCACACGCGCCACTCGTGTTCGTGGCGTGGATTGGACGCCTCGATCGAGTAGGTGTTGGCGTTGACTTTAAGAATGATGTCGACGATGTCTCGCAGCGGAATGTCGAACTTATGCGGCCCATGATAACTGCCCCAGCAGGTATGGAAGCGAATTTT
>JAICEJ010000403.1 GCA_025924215.1 Candidatus Binatia bacterium | reverse complement strand
TGAGTTTCAATTTCTCCGCCTCGGCGCCGAACGGCGCGTTCATGACGGTTCCATCGATATTTCCCGCCTTCACCGCTGCTAGGCGCGCGTGCTCATCGCCGATCTGCAGTATGGTCACATCCTTGACCGGATCGATGCCGAGTTTCTTCAGCAAAGCGCGCAGGCCGAAATCCGCCGATGAGCTAAACCTGCTGATGCCGAATTTCTTGCCTTTGAGTTGTTCAACGTTTCTGATTTCGGGGCGAGTGATGAGCTGGTAATTCAACTTATCCAGCAGGCCGAGAATATAAATAATATCCGCGCCCTCTAGATTGGCGGCGGCTCCGGGCGCGCCGGAGAGCTGCGAAATGTCCAGATTCCCGGAGATCAACGCTTGAACATTGGTCGAGCCGCCGGGAATGTAGACAATCTCGGGCACGAGATTGTATTTGGCAAACAGCCCACGCTGCTTGCCGATAAACGGCAGCACCGATTGGAGACTTACCGAACCGATGCCGATGCGGATTTTTTCTTGCGCCGCTCCACTATCAGATAAAGCGAAAAGAAAAATCCCGACTAAAAGCCATATACTTTTTTGCATCGCCAGAATACCTCCGAGTGGGCTGTGGGTTTTCTGTTCCTACTCGTTTGGCAATAGACTAGTCAAGGCGTTTAAGCTTCCGCCCCCTTTTAAACTTGGGCGCTTATAAAGACGGAAAATACTACTCTCAGTTTGATCCCGCGATCACTTGACTCCACGATCATCTCACCGTTGATGTGGCGCGCTTCTCGGACTACGCTATTCCTCAATCACCGATCACTCGAGCTCACGGGTAAACAGCAAAAGTACAAGACCTGAGATCCCCATGCCTCAAGCTATCATTTCCCTCCTGCTTCTGAGCTCATTGCTGCTCAATATAATCGCCTGTGGCGAAAGGGCGACATTGCCCTTGGAAGCCGGTATGGGCCCGCGGCCCACGCTACCGGCGCCAAACCCTACGCTAATTCCCACCGTTAATATTGCCCCAGCCAAAGGTTGGCCTAGCGGCGCGAAGCCGATGGCAGCCGCGGGACTCTCCGTGAACGCTTATGCAACCGGACTGGATCATCCCCGCTGGCTCTATGTTCTCCCCAACGGTGATGTCCTTGTCGCCGAAACGAATGCCCCGCCGAAGGACAGCAAAGGCCTCAAAGATTGGATTATGAAGCTGCTTAAGAAACGCGCTGGTGCGGGCGTGCAGAGCGCCAACCGCATTACGTTGCTGCGCGATAACGACGGGGATGGTATTGCGGATATGCGGACGGTCTTCTTGCAGGAGCTAAATTCACCGTTCGGTATGGCATTGGTAGAAAATGATTTTTACGTCGCCAACACAGATGGCCTGATACGATATGCGTATCGACAAGGCCAAACGCAGATCACCGCGCCGGGTGTAAAGCTCGCTGATCTACCGGCAGGTCCGATTAACCATCACTGGACCAAAAATGTAATTGCCAGCCGCGATGGTTCGCATCTGTATGTGACGGTCGGCTCAAACAGCAACGCGGGTGAAATAGGCTTAGAGAAAGAGATCAACCGCGCCGCAGTGCTGGAGGTGGAGCGTCTAAGCGGCCGAATACGGATCTTTGCCTCCGGCCTACGCAATCCGGTTGGACTAGCTTGGCAACCGCAGAGCGGCGCGCTCTGGACTACTGTCAATGAACGCGACGAAATCGGCAGCGACCTTGTTCCGGACTATATGACGGCTTTGAAAGATGGCGGTTTTTACGGCTGGCCTTACAGCTATTTTGGTCAGCATGTCGATGTTCGGGTGAAACCGCAGCGTCCCGATCTGGTCGCTAAAGCCCTCGTACCCGATTATGCACTCGGCGCGCATACAGCCTCGCTCGGGCTTGCCTTCTATCAGGGAAATCTTCTACCGAAACATTATGCTGGAGGAGCCTTCGTCGGCCAGCATGGCTCCTGGAACCGGGAACCGCGCAGCGGATACAAGGTTATCTTTGTCCCGTTCACGGATGGAAGCCCTTCCGGTATGCCCGAGGATGTCCTTACTGGTTTTGTCAATGCAGACGGCGAGGCGCTGGGCCGTCCAGTGGGGGTTGCAGTAGACCGTTCCGGCGCCCTGCTGGTTGCAGATGACGTTGGTAATGTCATCTGGCGGGTGACTCCTGCGGACAAAGTAGCCTCAGAAGGTTAGTTTGTTTTGATGATTGAGGTGGTTAATCGGCCGTCACGTTGAGTTTCCAATTCTTCCCGCGATGTGATCGCATTTGCAATCGTCAGGTGCCGGCGAGATTGGCAAGTCGTAGTTAGTAACGGGAAATCCATATCAAGGTATCCAAAATCCGGGCGCACCGAAATTAGGAAAATCGCCAGCCTTTAGCACCGTCAGAGCACCGCAATGTGTTATCGCATAACTTGAAAGTGCTTCGAATACCCGCCGAATGAACAACTCGTCAGTCGATTTCATGCAACCAGAGCCGATTAACGATCGAAGCTAAACCTGTTTCGCACTGGTCTCCATCACCTTCATCGGGCCGCTGTCGATCCATCTGTTCATCCCGGCCATGCGGGCGGTGAAGGACGAGTTTCGGAGTATCAACCGGCATGGCGCAGCTCACGCTGTCGCTTGGAATGCTGGCAATGGCCTTCTTCACGGTCACCTATGGCGGCTTGTCCGACCGCTTCGGGCGCAAGCACGTTCTCCTGGGCGGTTTGGCGCTGTTCACCTGCGGGGCAGCCAGCTGCATGACCGCCGCCAACCTGCCGATGCTGCTCGCCGGGCGCATTTTGCAAGGAGCGGGAGCGGCTGATCCTCAACGACAATCCTTTTCTTGACCGCCGGTGTTTGCTCCGTGAATCCCGGCGAACGCTTGGATGTGGCCTTCGCCTTTTCGGATTGGATGGCCTGCTCAATATACCGTAATACCGTACGGAGCTGGACCTCCTCTTTCTTGTTACCTGCCCCTTTTGCTTTTCAGTGCGCCGTCGACAACGTTTCACCGCCCGCACGGCGGCGGAGGTACTGCAGCGCGGCGGCAGACGCAAACAGGACCAAGCCGATCACATCCTGAATTAGACTCGGATAGACCAGCACCAACCCGGCGGCGAGCAATAAACCGCGCTCCAGCCAAGTCGTTTTCATCAGCATCCAACCGGTAAGACCCGCAGCGAGAGCGGCCAATCCCACCGCCGCGGTGACGCTCGTCCAAGCGATATTTTCCCACGGGCCTTTGAGAAGCAGGCCAGCGCCGTCTGGATGCAAGGTAAACATAAACGGCACCAAGAACGTAGGAAGCGTGTACTTCCACGCCATCATGGTGGTTTTGTAAGGATTGCCGCCGGTAATCGCCGCGGCAGCAAACGGCGAGAGCGCGGTCGGCGGGGAAACTTCGGAGAGCACGGCATAATAAAAGATGAACATGTGCGCGGCATAATCGGGCACACCCAATTTGATCATTGCCGGCGCGGTGATCACCGCGGCAATAATGTACGAAGCAGTTACCGGCATCGCCAGGCCGAGAATCCAAACAGCCAGGCCGGTATAGACGATGGTTAAAAAAAGATTACCTCCCGCCATTGTCAAGATGATCATGGAGAACTTGAGTCCGAGACCCGTGAGCGTTACCACACCGACGATGATTCCCGCAGTGGCGCAAGTGGCGGCCACGGACAGCACCCCTGTGCTACCGTTGATCAGAGCCCGCCAGAGGCGCGGCGGCGTGAGCGCCGTCTCGGTCCGGAGGAAACTCAATGCGACCGAGACCAGGATCGCGTAAACCACGGATAATATCGCGGTGTAACCCCAGAGCATGAAGATGACGATCGCCACCAGTGAAATGAAATGGTAGCCGTACTTCCGGGTCAGGCTCCAAACACTTTCGGTTTCCACCGTCACTGGCCGCGCGCCGAACTTATTGGCGTCGAGTTCGACCATGACAAAAATGGACCAGTAAAAAAGCAGGGTTGGTATTGCCGCCAGGGCTATGACTTCGAGATACGAGATGCGGAGAAACTCCGCGATCAGAAAAGCAGCGGCGCCCAAGACCGGCGGCGAGATGATGGCGCCGATTCCTCCGGCGGACAAAAGACCACCCGCGGAATCTTTGTCATACCCGGCTTTCGCCAGCAGCGGGTACGCGACCGAACCGAGGGTAATCGTCGTAGCGACACCCGATCCCGAGGGACCGCCGAGCAGAAAAGAGGCGAGGGTGACGGTTCTCCCGGCTGCCGTTCGTTTGCCGCCGGTTGCCGCCATTGAGAAATTCACGAAGAACTCGCCCGCTTTCGAATGTTCGAGCACCGCGCCGTAAATCGTAAAAAGAATGATAAACGTCGCCGCGACGTCGAGCGGCACACCGAAGATGCCTTCTAGGGTCATGTACATGTGACCGACCAGGCGGTCCAGTCCGTAGCCTTGATGGGTCCACGGCGATGGCAGCCAAGCGCCCAGCCAGGCGTAAGCCAGGAAAACCAATGCCACCACCGGAAGAATCCAGCCGGTTGTGCGGCGGGTGGCTTCCAGCACGAGCACGATCGTGAGCGCGCCAAAAACTTGATCTTGAAGATCCGGCAATGCCGCTCGGTAGATGAATTCCTCGAAATCCCACAGCGGATAGCCGATGGCCATGAGGCTCAGGGCAATTAGAATCCAGTCAAACCAAGACACGCCCCCATGCCGACCTTTTCGAGTGGGAGGATAGAGAACAAAGCTCAGAACGAGCGTGAAGGCGAGAAAAACGAGACGCAGAATCTGCGTGGTGACGGTGGCCCACGCCCAGTAGATGAAGACCAACGACATGGCGACCGCAAGGCTGGACGCGAGCCAAGACATGGGACCGGACAGTCGCCGTCGCGGTCCCTCTTCTAGCTGGGCGATTTCTTTTGCCGCTTCGATACGCGAGGAATCGATGACTTCGTCAGTCATTGTTGCTATGCGGACAGACGCTT
>JAICEJ010000402.1 GCA_025924215.1 Candidatus Binatia bacterium | reverse complement strand
CGAGCGTAATTTGATTCCTCAAAATGCGCTGCCACGCTTCGAGGACGCCATTGCTTCGGCCTTTCGCATGCGCAATTCGGTGCTTGCCGAGGTGCTGCTGATCGCCTTCGTATATGTGGTCGGTATCCTGCTTATCTGGCGTCATTACCTGGCGCTTTCCACTGACACCTGGTACGCCGTGCCGACGGCCGAGGGGTTGAAGCTCTCTATCACGGGCGCTTGGTATGGCTATGTGAGCCTGCCGATCTACCAGTTTTTGCTGGTGCGGTGGTACTACCGGATATTTATCTGGACGCGCTTTCTCTGGCAGGTGTCACGGATCGAATTGAGCCTTATTCCCACTCATCCGGACCGCGTCGGCGGTCTAGGATTTCTTGCCAACACGGCTTACGCTTTCATGCCGCTGGCCGTGGCTCACGGCGCGATGCTTGCGGGACCGATCGCCAACCGTATCTTCTATCTCGGGGCTGCGCTGCCTGAGTGGAAGGTCGAGATCGCCGTCATGGTCGTGTTCCTGCTGTGCCTAGTGCTCGGCCCGCTGTTGGTTTTTTCTCCTCAGCTCGCTCAAGCGAAGCGGACAGGCAATCGCGAGTATGGCGCGCTGGCCGAGCGCTATGTCCGCGAGTTCGACGCCAAGTGGCTGCGTGGCGGCGCGCCCGCAAATGAGCCGTTGGTGGGCAGCGGCGATATCCAATCCCTCGCCGATCTCGTCAACAGTTTCGAGGTGGTGCGGACGATGCAACTCGCGCCGATTACAAGAGATGCTTTCATTCGTCTGGTGGCTGCGACTCTTATCCCGGTTGTGCCGCTGTTACTCACCATGATGCCTTTTGAGGAGCTGGTGGGAAAGTTGCTCGGCATTTTGTTTTAGTACGAACCTGGAATTATGGATCGTGGAATCATACCAACTGGAATGTTGCAGCGATGGCGTCATGGAACGTTGAAGATTGCCCTTGATCATCCGCAGGCGAGGCGAATGATCTTCCACTATCCAATATTCGAGTACCTCATATTTATAGCGCACCATGACTAGGATAGCGCCGCTAACTCATGCCTCAGCTCAGCGGTTCCTTTGGTTGTTTTCGCGTCGTGTAGACTTTTGGCTGGCTTCGGCGGGGGCCTCAGCCGCCATAGCTGCGGCAGTTCTTGTTGTTCTCTGGCATGGCGACCGTGAAATCGACGCTCTCGACTTTGTCCTATCGGAGTTACACCTGGGAGCAACCTACCAGGCCGTCATAAGGCGGCGGCTCTGGCAGCGCCTTCCGGTTGATGTGTTGGCGGTGCCTTTAGTGATCCTGGCCATGACCTATGCTCTATCGATGAGCGGCCAAACGGTCTTGCTGACTTCGATTGCGATGTATGCTGCCATCTGGCACCGCGGCCGGCAGAGTCTAGGCGTGGCGCGCTTTTACCAGCGCGGCATGGGCGGGCCGGCTTCGCCGGTGCACGACCGCTTGTTCCAGGGAGCCGTTTATCTGCCGATGCTGGCGGCTCTGCTCGTCTATGCTAATTTGGCGCCGCTGGAATACGAAGGGGAGCCGTACTTCGCCTTGAACTCCGGAGCGGATGTTGCTGTTGTCGCCGTGATTGCCGCAGCGCTTTGGTTGATCGCTTACTTTGCCTGGCCGCACTGGCGAAACCGCGCTGAGCGTTTGATAACCGGGGCACGCAATAACGCAATCCGAGTTCATCCCGGCGAACGCTGGGTCGTTCTCGCCCATGCCGTGGCGTTCGGCAGCGGTTATGCGCTCGGCGCATCCAATGCATCGTTTCTGTTGGTTCTCGCCGTCCATCATGAAGTGCAATACCTCTATTTCGCCTATGCGATGAGTCGCCGCTCGGCCATAGTGAGTGGAGCGTGCACAAGCGGGACTGACGGCCCAATAAGACATTCTTATTCCACTGCTTTATCCGCGAGAGAAGATGATGTGCGATTTGAGCTCAAACATGCGGCGAGTTTTCTTGTGTGGCCGGTGATCAGCTTTGGCGGAGCAGTTGTCGGCGGTTGGTTCGCTCTCGAATGGCTGGCGCCGCTGGGGATGGGTGGACTCTTCTGTCACTACTGGCTGGATAGCCGCATCTGGACGCGAAAGTCCTTTCAGAGCTGAGATGAAAGCGATCCTCTGCACTGGGTTGAAAGCAGTTGCCTCTGCTGTTGTGTTTGACTGGTACTGGATCGATGACAAAGTTAGCTTCCAAGCGGCTCTTTTCTTTCATGTGTCTCTTCCCATTCACCGAAACCGGAGACAAACAAGGCGCGCCGGTCATAACGATTCCACTCGGATAATAATCGCGAACCGATATGAGAACCCATGAACAAATAGCGAAGCTGGCCGAAAGACAGCAGGACATCACGCGCGGCGTGCTTGCAGTTCTCTTCATTGTGGCGCTGATCGGGTCTTCAATATGGATCTTGCGGCCGTTTCTCGGAGCGATCGTCTGGGCGGGAACCATCGTCGTGGCTACCTGGCCGTTGATGATTTCATTGCAAGCGCGGCTGTGGAATAAACGCGCCCTCGCGGTGGCCGTGATGACAGTGTTGCTTCTATGTCTTCTGGTGATACCGCTGACATTCGCAATCGGCACAATCGTTGCCAATGTCGATGAGATGCTTCTCTGGGCAAGGTCACTCGCCACCTTCAAGGCGCCCCCGCCACCCGCGTGGGTGGCGGATCTGCCGTTGGTAGGCGCAAGGGCCGTGGAGTTGTGGAATGGTGTGGCCGGTGAGGGAATGCAGGAATTCGCCGTGAGAGCTGCCCCCTACGCTGCTGGATTTATCGGCTGGTTTGTGGGCCAGATCGGCAACGTCGGTATTTTGTTCGTGCAATTTCTTTTGACTGTGGTTCTCGCTGCGACCTTGTACGCTAATGGCGAGCTCGCGACCCAGCGCCTCGTGCGCTTCGGTCAGCGTCTTGCGGGTTCAGGCGGCGAAAACGCGGTTTGGCTCGCGGGACAAACAATTCGCGGTGTTGCCCTTGGCGTGGTGGTAACGGCACTCGCCCAAACAGCTTTAGGCGGAGCCGGCCTGGTACTCGCGGGCGTGCCCTTCGCGGCAATATTGACGGTAGTGATGTTCCTATTGTGCATCGCGCAGATCGGCGTTGTGCTCGTGCTCGCTGGCGCGGTCGCGTGGCTCTACTGGACCGGCCAGTCGGGGGCGGGAACGTTCATGCTCGTCTGGACTATTGTCGTCGGCGGCATGGATAATTTTTTGCGCCCGATCCTGATCAGAAGAGGCGCAGACTTGCCGTTGCTTCTTGTCTTCGCCGGCGTGATTGGCGGTCTTCTGGCCTTCGGCCTAATCGGTATCTTCATCGGTCCCGTGGTATTGGCGGTGGCCGATAAGCTGCTCAACGCGTGGATTGACCGTGACAAGTTGGATGACCCAAGCGATAACCGGCAACAGCCCGCCGGGGAGTAGCCATCCTATATAGCGATCGCCTCTAAATCGAATGAAACAACGATGAGTCAAGTGAGGACATTCGTAAGTACACTTCTTCACGGCGGCTTTCTGCGACTGGTCCGCATTTACCCCCTGCCTTAGGTGTCGGCGCCTCGTTCCGCAGATTCAGCATCTCGTGTTGAACAGGCGCCGCGCGATTTCACACGCGCCGTTATTGGACCAAAGTCCAATATACGGGTGGGTTCCTTTTCTGCTATTAAATGGCAAGTTCGAATCATGGGTGAGGCTGCCGTGCTCCGTGATCTGATGATCAGGAGCTTCAGTCTTCGGGCCGTTGCATTGTCCATAATGAGCGCATAAACCATGCAGCATGGGTACTTCTGAATTAATGCACGTAATTAGGGGGAGGTTATGTAAGAAGAAAAATTCGGCACTTAGTGGCCAGTGGGGTTGCACTCTTTAACAAAAATATATGCGGACATGTTCCTTAAACATAGAAGGGTAGGAAAATGAAAACAACCATTGGAGTAGCTCTATGGGTCGTTATTACGTTGTCTACAGTGTCAGTTAATTCTGCGTTTGCTCAGAGCGCTGGTCTGGTACCCGTCGATCTTGAAGTACCTCACGTCGCAGGTGTGGGTGTTGGCTTCTTACCGGATTACGAAGGATCAGACGACTACACCTTCGGTATCGCCCCAGTCTTCCGCTACACATTCCAGAAACAGGAGCGCTACATACAGCTGCTCGCTAACGAGCTTACCGTTAACCTGTTGAATAATCCGAACCTTAGACTGGGACCGCTTCTCTCCTATAATTTTGGCCGCAATAACCAGATCGATGATCGACAGGTCAAACGCATGACGGAAATCGACGGCTCCCTCCTAGGAGGCGTCTTCGCCGACTACGTGTTTCGATTGTCGCAGAATCCCCGTCATCGGTTTATCGTCGGTGGCCAGGCCCAATACGATCTAGGCGGCGAAAGCCACGGTTGGAAGTTTAGCGGCTCCGCTCGATATTGGCATCCGATAGCCACTCCGGTCGATTTGTTTGTTACGACTGCGGTCAACTTTGCCACCAAAGATTACATGGATACCTACTTCGCTGTGAGCTCAGTCGATTCGACGCGTTCGGGGCTGCCGCACTATACGGCTGGCGGAGGCGTGAAGGACTTTGTGCTAGCGGGCGGTGGGACTTTCTACTTGAGCCGTTCTTGGGTGACGAGTGCCGGAGTTCGGTACTCGCGATTGCTCAGCCATGCTGCTGACAGCCCGATTGTCGATGACCGAGGTTCCGAGAACCAGTTGTTTACTGGCGTAGGCATAGCGTACATGTGGTAGCGGAACGACGTGACCTTGTGCTCAACGATGGTTGACGTTCGCACGCGTGCGCGCTTAGTCCGTTGCGAACTGATGCATCGAAAGTTCATGACGGAGCTTGCTTTTAATGCAAGCAGGATTTGTACAGCTATTTCGCCGATAGGAGGGCTCGTGAAACGAATTAAGTTGATGAATTTGACGGTTGTCGCATTGCTCTGGTTGTTT
>JAICEJ010000401.1 GCA_025924215.1 Candidatus Binatia bacterium | reverse complement strand
GGAATCGCGCCGATACTTACCTGCTTGCTCTTGGCACCGATCAGATCATCGAATTTAGTGACGCCAGATTTTTTCGTGACGATAAACAAGTAGGTTTCGCTCACCGGCACCGCTAGGTAGCGAAATTTGGCCATATCGAACTGGATAGAAGGACTGCCAAAGAGTTGCTCGAGAACAATCGGTCCCGAAATGTTGCCGATGACGGTGCCGTCTTTGGGCGCTGCGTTGAAAGTATGATTCGCCGCGATGATGCTCCCGGCGCCGGGCATATTATCGACGATTACGGCGGGATTCCCGGGAATGTATTTGGACATGTGGCGGGCAATCAGCCTGGAGTACTGATCGTAGCCGCCGCCGGCGGAAAACCCGACGATGATCCGCACCGTCTTGCCTCGGTAAAAATCGGCAACGGCCTTTTCATCATAGCTTGGCTTAGCGCCCGGCTGAGCAGCCATAGCGGAATTAGGTGAAATCCACAGCGCAAGAAACAGCAGCACAAAAACTTTGGCGAAACTCATGGCAATTTTTTGAGCCTCCTTCTTTGTTGCTTCAGTGATTAGACGACAATGGCAGATCCGGGCTTCAGCTTTGGCTTAGCTAAGCTCTTTCTATTGTAAGCGACCGGCCTTGAACGAGGGTACCTTGAAGTCAAAATCTCCTTGCCTGCTCCGCTGACCATATCCTAAGGCTCCTCCGTGAACCTGATGTGACGCCAAACCGCTACAGGTGCTCAATCCTTTTAAGCGTCGCGGCGTAATCAGCAACCGCTTTATCGATCGGATAGTCCGGTTGATACCCGAGCTGTTCTTTAGATCTCGAGAAATCGCTCGCAAGACGAGATTCGGGGTAAGGCATCGGATTATCGCCTTTGATCAACTCGATCTTCGAGTCGGGAAAATTTTGTCGAATGGCCGCAATGATCTCCTCACCGCCGACCATCTGGCCATTGCCGATGTGAAATAAATCGTCCTTGAATTTTCCCTGCGTTACAGCAAGCATTGTTCCCTTAGCGGCATCCTTACCGTATAAGATTTCGGCAGCGCCATAGGGCCATTTGATTTTTGCCGCTTCACCTTTAAGAGCGGCGCGGATCATTTGCTGGATCGCGACTTCTCTGGTTGCTTTGAGCGCCACTGGCGACGGACCATAGAGACCGCCGACGTAACGAAGGCAGATGAATTCAAAACCGTATCGTCTGGCGTAAGCCCGGCCCATGAACTCGCAGCTGGCTTTGGTCGCGGCATAAATCGAGGGCGGGTTTACCGGAATAGACTCATCTATTTTCGCTAAACCTTCGCCGATAGATCCTAGGTAGACTGTTCCGGAACTTGGGAAGATGATGCGGGAAACCTTTTCCAGGCGCGCCGCTTCGAAGACATTGACGGTTCCCATAAAATTCAGACGCACTCCGCTATACGGTCGCCGCTGAACTTCCTCGCCTAGAAACGCCGCCAGATGAATAATGCGGTCACAGTCATGGTCGCGCAGCGTGGAGATCAAAGCCGGCAGGTCCGCCATGTCGCCGCGCACCAAAGTGACTCGGTCGGTGTCAACGCCGACTGCCGCCAGCAGCCGCTCATTGATCGCCACATCGAAGACAACCGGCCGTTCCCCTCGCTCCAACAACATGCCCACCGCATAGGCTCCGACCAGGCCCGAACCACCGGTGATAAGAATTCCCTTAGCCATTTTGGCTCCTCCCGGAACTGCCTCTACTATATCAAACGACTCATCGAGTCAACGTAGTCGCTTTTGTCAACATTAACGTCTTTGGTAGCAGTTTTAATAAGTTAAAAAGAATAGAAGCCGTTTATCTGCCCCGCATCTCCTAAGACTTTGGTTGGAGAAACCTGAGTGTTTGCTTGATTTCATCAACAGCAAAATGATAGTTATGCGGCGGTTTCAAGGAGGGTCCAGTCATGGTCACCAAAATGGTTTTGGTTTTAGCCGGATTGCTTTCATTCGTGGTCCCGGTTTCGCCCGCCAACGCACAAGAAAAGCTCAGGCTCGCCTGGGCGGGTTTCAGCCCGACCAATAGCCCCATCTGGGTCATTGAAGATAGGAAGCTTTTACAAAAGATGGGTGTTGAACCGGAAATCATCGCGATCAGCGCTAGCCCCACGGTACTCCAGGCGCTTTTGGCAAACGAGATCGACGCGGCGAGCATTTCTGTTACCACCTTGACCAGCTCACGCCTTCAGGGTGCCGACACAGTGATGATCGTCGGCGTGGTTCCCACTTTTGTTGACCATATTGTTTCACTCTCCAATATCACCAAGGTGGAGCAACTAAAAGGCAGAACCGGCGCGGTCAATCGTTTAGGCAGCACTTCCGATCTCGGTCTTCGTCTTGCCTTGAGGAAACTCGGCGTCGATCCGGAGAAAGACGTGAAGATCATCCCTGCAGGAGGCAATCCCGAGCGATTCGCGGCGCTCAGCAAAGGACTGGTTCAGTTTACGATTATGCCGGAGCCGTTCCTAACTCAGGCAGAGAAGCTCGGCTTCCGCAACCTTTATAATGTAACCGATCTCAAAATACCCTTCTGGTGGAACGGCATTCTCAGCCGTGAAGCGATCATTAAGAAAAATCGGCCGCTGCTGCTCAAGCTCACCCGGGCCATGGTGGAAGCGATCCACATCATCAAGACAGAGAAGGAGTATGCCAAAGGTCTTTTCAAAAAGAATTTAGGCGTTGCCGATCCTGAAGGTTTGGAAAGAGCCTATCAAGATTACTCCAATGTATTTCCCGAGATTCCGTATCCTCATCCTGAGGGCGTGAAGACCATGCTCGACGATCTCGCGCCGCGCAATCCGAAAGCTGCCGCGGCCGATCCCAAGGCATTCGTCGATATGAGTCTGGTCAAAGAGGTAGAGGCCTCTGGTTTGATCAAGCAGCTTTATAAGAAATAAAACACGGAGGTCGAATGATGGCAGCAGAACCAGAAGTACTCGCAGACGAACATCCACTAATGCGCCAAGGAATGGGCCGGCTGCGTGGCAAGATTGCGGTGATCACCGGAGCAAACAGTGGCATTGGCCGGGCCACCGCTCGGCTCTTCGGGCGCGAAGGCGCTAAGGTTGTTTGCTGCGATATTCAGGAGACGATTACGCCGCGAATTGACGAAGTGATCAACCGGGAAGGCGGGCAAGCGGTTTTTACCAAGATCGATGTGACCAAACAAGAAGATTGCGATCGGCTGCTGACCAGCGCTCTCGAAGCGTTTGGCGATTTGGATATTCTTTACAACAACGCTGGCGCCGGTATTCGCAAGAAGCTCCATGAGCACACCGATGACGAATGGAATTTTGTTCTCAATACCAACCTGAACGCAATGTTCCGCGGCGCCCGCGCGGTGCTGCCGCATTTTATTAAAAAAGGGAGCGGGAACATCGTCACCACCGCTTCCACATTCGGCCTTTTAGCTTCAGCGGAGTATCCAGGTTACTGCGCCACTAAAGCGGCAATCGTCAATCTCACCCGCGAGATGGCGTTGGACTATGGGCCGCTCGGGATCAGAGTTAACTGTGTTTGCCCCGGCGCCATCGAAACCCCGCGCTTTAGAGGATTTCCGCCTAAGCCGACCTTGAGCGGTATTACTGAAGAACAGCGCAAAACGATGGGCTCCAGCAATAAGGCTCTGCTGCGCATGGGTCGTCCGGAAGAGATTGCCTATGGCGTGCTTTTCCTGGTTTCCGATGAAGCTTCCTTCGTAACCGGTCACGCGCTGGTCATCGACGGCGGTCAAACCATTGACGCGTAGGGAGACTGCGCGGTGGAGTGGTGGAGTCTTGGGCTTCAGACCGTTGAAATTTTATCGAGATAAACCTTTCCAACCTAGTCAAAAAGGTTTAGCTGCAAGGCGCGCGACGATTCCTTCGGCTTCGATCAGGACAGGTCCCCTGCGCGATGCTCTTTGCTCCTTGCGCTTTCAAGTAGTATGTCGAAGCGAGACGAACGAGCGCAAAGAAGCAGATGAGCCTTTTTCATCGGCCTGCCCTGTTTACTTGCGGACGACATACCAGTTGTTCTGTATATCGTGCGCCAACTCATGTTTCTCCACCGATCTAAACCCGGCTTTTTGAAGATAATCCCGGGTCATCTCTTCGCCCCACATTGCCCCCACCCCGTCACCACCCTGCGCCAGGGAAACCGTCATACAGTGCATGCATGACACTGTATATAAAAACGGGCCGATCGGATGATCGATATTTTTGTGAAGTTGACTTGAGCCTTTGATGTCCTGCATCAGGTAGACTCCGTTGGGGCGCAGAGCGCGATGGACGCCTTTAAGAACGTTCAACGGAAATTTTTGATCGTGAACCGCGTCGAAGGTGGTTATTAGATCGAACGCTTCGAGTTCCGCGGTTTGATCGAAATTACTCAGATCGGCAACGATAAACTCTACGTTCCTGAGTTTTTTGTCCGCTGCGGTTTTCCAAGCAAACATGACCGCTTCGCTTGAGAGATCGATCCCGGTAAACCTGCTTTTGGGGAACAGTTCGGCTAGCCGAATCATCGTGAGGCCTCGGCCGCAGCCGGCGTCGAGCATTTGAATTCCCTCTGCCAGTTGATCCGACAAGCCGGGTACGAGCGGCAGAATATGAGCTTCTAGAGAAGAAAGAACGGATTGGCCGCTGTCCTCGGCCATAACCTCATGGAAGCGCGGGAACCTGGAATATGGAACACCGCCGCCTTTGTAAAAGCACTCGACGATTTCATCTTCGACACTGCCCATGACACCGATGTACTGCGCAAAGACTGACATGTTATTAGCACCGGCTGCTCGAGTAAGCGCTGCCGCATTTTCTGCCGGCAAGGAAAACTTGTAGGTATTCGGATCCAATTCGACGACACCCCCGGTTACCATGGCGCCAAGCCATTCGCGAACGTAGCGCTCGTTGAGACCGGCCTTAGAAGCGATCTCAGCGGACGAGGACGGTTGAAGATTGCT
>JAICEJ010000400.1 GCA_025924215.1 Candidatus Binatia bacterium | reverse complement strand
TCTAGCTTGTCGATCGAACCTTTTGGTGAACCCACGGTCGGCGATGGCGCAACCTCAGGAGCGGACCCTTGATGGTTAAGACGCAAATCGCGGGCGACCTCATCAATCGTAGCGGCAGAGACCGTTTTCTTAGAGGCAGCGAAGGCGATCAGTAAAGCGTTATCGCAGATGATGTTTATAATCCGGGGAATACCTCTGGAGTGCATGGCGATTTTCTCTACCGCCGAAGCATGAAACAGGTCTTTACGCGAGTACCCAACCGCTTTGAGTCTGGCTGAAATGTACTCGCCGACCTCGTTACTGGGCAGTGGATCGAGTCGGCAACGTAGCGCAACGCGCTGTTTTAGTTGCCGGAGTTCGGGCTGATCGAGCTTGCGCTCGAGCTCAGGCTGCCCCATCAAGACAATCTGGAGAAGCTTCTGAGTGTCGGTCTCGAGATTGGAAAGAAGCCTGACTTCCTCGAGCATATCAACGCTAAGCTCTTGAGCTTCATCAACCAAAAGAGTAACAATATTCCGCTCTTTCAGCTGCTTAATGAGATATTCATTCAACTGTGCAATCATCGCCAGTCGGTCGTCCGTGCGGTTGGTCAAACCCAGATCGCTGAGGATAAGACGCAGCAGCTCTGACAGCGTAACATGCGGGTTATAGATATATGCGGTTTGCACGTGCCGACCAAAGCTCTGCATCAAACGCCTGAGGAGGGTCGTTTTACCGGTACCGGCTTCTCCCGTAATGACGATAAAACCTTTGCGCGCCTCGATCCCGTAGCGCAAAGTAGCGAATGCTTCCTGATAAAGCGCGTTGGTATAACTAAACCTCGGATCGGGTGTGAGGCTAAATGGGGCTTCAGTGAAGCCAAAATATTCGTTATACATAAACCACTGCCATCTTTAGACTAACAAGCCTAACCCGCCGGGCAACCCACCACAAGCACGGCACCCAGAACAGCTTAGCAGTATAAGCTATGGGCTTTTGTATCATATCGAAACGGCCTCAGGTTAGTTTTATTCTTAAAACTTGGCCTGATAATTATGGGCGCCATCGCTGGCATAATCGAGATCGCAGGCTAAGCAATCCGCCTGACAATTAGACGCAGCCGACAACAATCAGTAGTATGGGTGAGCCACAACTTTTTCGACTTTGCGGGCCGCTTGGAATGTTCACTAGAAGAAGCGATCGCTTATTACCTGGGGGAGTCAGCCGATCATTATAGGCACGGCATCATGCGACAACTTAGTTTTACGATTTTTACTGGAGCTCGCCCAATCCCCACTGGCTCGCAAAGTTGGGATCACGAATACGCCAGACCTGTCGGTGAAGAAGCATCATGCTTTCTGAATCTCGCAGCAGATGCGTTCTATTGGAGCTGCTGAGAGTCTCCGGCCCGTCCCTCAGAGCGGATTCACGCAGATTTCGATTTCGCTCGATAGTTTCGCTTGCCTTGGGTTTTTTGCCGCGCAACAGGCCAACGTGGACGGTATTGGCAAAGGGATCAACCACCGCCTGAACAAAGCTATCCATCTGCTGGTTCTCTCGCCGTTTTCCCAGAGACTCCTGAAGATATTTTATAACCTGCGGCAAATGAATTTCCTCCGGGATCAGGAAGAGCCGCCAGCGGCGCATCAGCCGCCCCAAGGAAAGACGGCTGGAGTAAACTGATAGCGGTACAGCGAGGAGCAGCGAGATACCGACCGGCAAGAGCCATACCGAAACTGCTGGATTAAGGCAGTACATGCCGAATACCCAGCTAAACGCCAATAACATTGCGAGACCATGTAGTCGAGTCGCGTCGCGCCAGCTGGTTTCATTATCGGTGCGAAATTGCGGCCCCCATTTTATCTGCCTGCCCATCAGAGTCACAACAACGAATTGGCTGTGAAACCACATTCGGATGGGTGCGAGCAAAGTGGACACCATAATCTCTAAACAGATACTGATACACAACGGCACGAGGCCACCAAACAGATGCGTCTGGCGATCTTTGACAATCACCAGGAGACTCAAAAGCTTAGGTAAAAACAGCAGTACGGCAGTGGTCGTCAGCAAGGCTACCGCCCAATCGGGATTCCAGCGGGGCCAAAGCGGAAATAGGCTGGGTTCACTTGAAAAGTAGACCAGAGGCAGAACCGTCTGGGCCGCAAGCTCCACCGTATTAAGGATCAAAAACACAAACCAGAGCAAAGCCGAAGCATAAGCCATGACGCCCATCGCCAGAATGGCGCGGTGCCCGCCGCGGATCCCATCGGCCAGCAGTAAGCGCAAGTGTTGCAGATTACCTTGACACCAGCGCCGATCGCGCTTGAGTTCGTCGGCAAGCGTCGGCGGCGACTCTTCATAACTGCCGCCTAAATCATAAACCACCCAAACTTCCCAACCGGCCCGGCCCATTAGCGCAGCCTCGACAAAATCATGACTGAGAATTTCTCCGCCTAGTGGAGCGTGACCCGGCAGACGAGAAAGGCCGCAATGTTTGATGAATGGCGCAGTGCGAATGATGGCATTATGGCCCCAATAATAACCCTCACCCAGTTGCCAGAAACGCTGGCCTGCCGTAAGCATGGGGCCATACGCCCGGCTCGCGAACTGCTGCAATCGTCCAAAGAGTGAATCACAGTTGGCTGTGGTTGGAGCCGTTTGAATGATTCCTGCTTGAGGGTACTGCTCCATCATTTGAGCCAACCGGACGACTGTTTCGCCGGCCATGATGCTGTCGGCGTCGAAGACGATCATGTGATCATAGTTTCGTCCCCAGCGGCGCAGGAATTCGGCGATGTTGCCGCTCTTACGCCTAACGTTATTGCGCCGATGCCGATAAAAAATTCTGCCGAAGCCCTGCACCGAGGCGCAGAGTTGTGCCCACGCAATCTCCTCTTCGGCTTGCCTGACCGAATCACCGGTATCGCTCAGTACGAAAAAATCAAACCTTGCAAATTGCCTTGTCTCCGCAAGTGAGCGATAACTCGCTTCCAGACCGGCAAATACACGGGTGACATCTTCGTTGCATATGGGCATGAGCACGGCAGTGCGCGAGCGCAAAGGTTGCCGCTCATCAATCGGCAAATCAGCGCGGGTAAATTCGTTTTTGCGCGTCCAGAGCATCCAGAATCCGGCCACTGCGCTCCAGAAGCCCAGCGAAATCCACGAAAACAGAATGGCAAATAGTACCAAAATAGCGATCTCGGATGCCTTGAGCCATGGGTACGGAAAGGTATTGCTTAGAGACCAGGTGGCAATCGCTGTCTGTATTATTATCAAAGCAATCAACATCATACGCCGAGATGCAGCGGCGGCGCGCCAACCTAGAACAGTTCCCTCGGTAGACGCTGAGCCAGTCCTCTCCCGATCATCGTTGCTGGTTGTGCCGCGCAGCCTGCGCCACAGAGTCACCAGCGGATTGCGTTCGACCCGGTTAGGTAACATCGACAAGCGCTTAATCTCAGGCATCGCCAGGGCATGGATATTCCGGGGACGCGCGTTCAAATCGGTTAGAGTGAAACCGCCGTCGCGTCGATCTTTAGCCCATCTGTTATGGAACCGTCTTCGCCTGTTCAGCTCGCCTATTCCCGCCCGGGAATCGCGCTCTTTTTGCCTGCTGATAACGCCGTCGCCGTTTGCCGCGATGTTTACTTCGCGAATCCCCTTCGCCGGCCCGGCAATCTCAGACAATGATTCGCTAGACGTTGATAAACTGGGCTGATAAATATTCTCGTTCATGGCTCTAACAAATAGCTCCAAGTCTCGCTAAGGGTGTCGTTTTCGTTCCGTAGAAATGCCCGGAGCTGTAGCGCTTTGTCCTTAGGCGGCTTAACCTGAAAGGCAGCGCGCCAGCCGCCGGTGATCGGATTTTTGACAGTACTCTGCTGAACTAATTGAGCATCGGCGCCAACGGTGACCACTGCCTTTACCGGAGCCGTGTCCGGCAAACTTTTGAGCTTAGCGCCTTCAAAATCTAAGATGATCCTCTTTAGATCATCTTTATCCCCGACTCCGACACGGGTGGCGGTTACTCGGCCCGACGCCGTATCGAGGGGTTCTTCGGTTTGGAAGTTAATTCGGTATGCGAGATCCAGCGGTTGACCCACTGCCGGCATGCTCCGTGGGACCCAGTAAGCTACGATGTTGTCGTTGGTCTCTTTCTGGCTGGGGATTTCCACAAGCTTTATTTGCCCCTTGGGCCAGGTACCTTTAGGAGTGATCCAGGCGTTAGGGCGCATCTCATGACGCGTTTCCAAATCTTCGTAGTTAGAATAACTGCGATCTCTTTGCAGCAGGCCAAAGCCGCGCAGGTTGTCGACATCAAAATAGCTGACCTGTAGTCTCATCGGATTGATGAGCGGCCGCCAAATCCATTCTCCGCTCGCCGAAGCCATCATGAGTCCATCGGAATCATGCACCTCTGGACGCCAGTCGGTGTTCGGACGCGGCTTCTCCTCACCGTACAAAAACATGCTGGTGAGAGGCGCAACCCCCAACTCTTTGACCCTCTTTCTTTCGAAAAGCCGAGCTTTCACATCAACCGCGGTACGATCTCCCGGGCGAACGACAAACTCGTAGGCGCCGGTTAAGCTTTGACTATCGAGCAAGGCTAAAACTTTAACTGCGCGCGCCTGCGGTGTCGGTCGCTCGAGCCAGAATTCTCTAAACGTCGGAAATTCCTCACCGGTCGGCAAGGCGGTGTCGATGGCCAGCCCGCGCGCCGAAAGACCGAACACCTGCTTCTTCGCCACCGCGCGAAAATAACTGGCGCCGGCGAAGACTATGACATGATTGTATTCGTTTTTTTTATAAAGCGGGTAAGCGATGCGGAATCCGGCGAAGCCGAGTTCCGGCGGGATCTTCTCGGCAAACTTATTCTTCCCATACGTGAATTGTTTCGGCGAGAAAGCGACTTTGCGCACGCC
Organism: Candidatus Binatia bacterium; assembly: GCA_025924215.1. GTDB lineage: Bacteria > Desulfobacterota > Binatia > UBA9968 > UBA9968 > WHTF01. The sequence goes on along the minus strand of JAICEJ010000400.1, from coordinate 54 downwards.
CTGCGAATCAATTGTATTCACCGTAACACTATGGGTGTAAAAAAGTCCGGGATG
>JAICEJ010000399.1 GCA_025924215.1 Candidatus Binatia bacterium | reverse complement strand
CCAATGAGGAGATGATCTATGTCGTGGAAGGCCGGGGCATTCTGCGCCTGGGAAAAGACGAGGTTGCGGTGACCGGCGGAACTGTAGTTGCCTGTCCCCCGGGAACCGAGTCCCCGCATCAACTTATTAATACCGGTAACCGAGAGCTGCGCTACTTGGTGGTGAGCACCATGGAGTATCCGGATCTTTCGGAATATCCCGATTCCAATAAGATTGGCGCGTATGCGACGGCGGCCGTGGGCAAGCAGGTCGGCTTCCGCGCGTTGTTCATAAAGGACCAGCAGGTAGGCTACTACGAAGGAGAAGACGGTCACGAAATTGCCCGCATCCTCAAGTCTAAAAACCGTCAGGGCGCCGAATAGTTCCGCTGCTGTTGAGCGTCTTGAGTCATTTACGTGAGAATGTTTTTCCTGCCGATACTCGCCGCGAGTTGCCCCAGGCTAATCTCGCCTGCGCGAATGATCTTGATGCGGTCGTCGATCACTTCGACAACGCTCGAGCCCGTCTTCGACGGGAGCTTCCCGCCATCCAGGAAAATTTCTATGTCGCTGGCAAAATAATTCTGCGCCTGCTCGATCGTGGATGCCGCCTGCTGCCCCGAAGGATTGGCGCTGGTCGCGGTCAAAGGCCGCCCAAACGCCTGAGCCAACTCGGTCGCTATAAGGTGGCTGGAGATACGGACGCCAACTCCGCCCGTCCGGTTCAACAGCTGCTTCGGCGTACCCGGAGCGGCCGGCAGCACCAAGGTCAGGGGCCCCGGCCAAAATTGTTCCATGAGCGTTCGGGCTATCGGCGGAATTTTTTCAACCACGCCTTGCAGCATGGCTTGGTCCGCCACAATAATCGGAATAGGAGAATCCGGATTGCGGCCTTTGAGTTGAAACACTGTTTCAACCGCCGCAGGATTCAGCGCATCCGCGCCCAACCCATAAACCGTTTCAGTGGGGAAAACGATTACATCACCGCGGTTCAGCGAAGCAATTGCCTGGCGAAGGTTCATCAGAAGCCGCTCAAGAACTGCGCGCTTCTTTGAGCGTGTTGTTGCGAGCTTGGTGGATACGCATTACGACAACATCGCGCATCAAATGCGAATAGATTGTCCCAGACAGGGCGTAGATGCGCCGATCGGCAGGGTAAACCTGAGCTTACAAGGCGCGTCGCGCAATGTCCCTGCGATAATGCATCCCATCCCAACTGATCGCGTTCACGCCCCGGTAAACTTCTTGGACGGCTTTCGCAAGATCGCGGCCCCGCGCGGTTACTCCCAATACACGACCGCCGGAAGTCCGCCACCGGCCGCCCTGTTTGCTGGTGCCGGCATGAAAGACAAAGCCAGTGGGCCAATCCTTGAGGTTTTCAAGGCCGCGGATCTCTGTTCCCGTTTCGTAAGAACCGGGATAGCCGCGAGCGCTCAGGACCACGCAGACAGCGGGATCCGGGTACCATTCGGGACGAACAGTTCGCAATGTTCCCTCTACCGTGGCTTGTAGCAGTGGCACGAGATCGGTCCTCAAACGCATCATGATCACCTGGCATTCGGGATCGCCGAAGCGGGCATTGAACTCCAGAACTTTCGGTCCGGTCTTCGTGATCATTAAACCAACGTAGATGACCCCGCGATAAACAATGCCTTTGCGTTTTAGTCCGGTCATCAATGGGGTTACCACCTCGCAAAGCACGCGATCCTCAATGATTTGAGTCACGATCGGCGCCGGCGAGTAAGCGCCCATGCCACCGGTGTTCGGCCCCTGATCGTGATCGAAGACTCGCTTGTGATCTTGTGAGGATGGCAAAGTGAGCACGGTATCGCCATCTGTGAGAACCATGAAGGAGGCTTCTTCGCCTTCGAGAAATTCTTCGATGACGACTTTCTCGCCCGCTTGGCCGAATGCTTTTTTAACGACGATCTCATCAATGGCAGACTGCGCTTCTTCCCGGTTGGCGCAGATCAGCACGCCTTTGCCCGCCGCTAGGCCGTCGGCTTTGACGACGTAAGGCGCCGGATTCTGATCGAGGTAGCGCCTGGCGGATGGGGCATCGCTGAAGATACCGGCGGCGGCGGTAGGAATGCTGTTCTCCGTCATGATCTTTTTGGCGAAGGCTTTGCTGCCTTCCAGCTGCGCCGCATCGCGGTTCGGGCCAAAAATTTTCAATCCACGGGATTCAAACAAGTCTGAGATACCGAGCGTCAATGGAAGCTCCGGTCCGACAACGGTGAGATCGATCTTCTGTTCTGCGGCGAAGCCGGCGAGCTCTTCGATCTGATGCGGCGCGATGGTGACTAATTCGGCAAATTCAGCGATGCCCGCGCTGCCCGGCGCGCAATAGATCTTATCGACTTCCGAACTCTGGCTAAGCTTCCAGATCAGCGCATGTTCGCGCCCGCCGCTGCCAATCACCAGTATCTTCATAATGTGAGGTCAGAAGCTAGCAGCCAGAGCTAATGAGAAATGAAACTCTGTCTGCCGCTGCTGAGCCGAGGCATGTCCTTGTTAATGTCTAAAATGTCTCATCCCGGTGAGGATCATCGCCATGCCGTGTTCATTGGCGGCGGCGATAACTTCATCGTCTTTGATGGAACCACCCGGCTGGATCACTGATTTGGCGCCGGCATTGGCCGCTTCATCGAGGCCGTCGCGAAAAGGGTAGAACGCATCCGAAGCCACCGCCGAACCCGTAAGATCCAGCCCGTGCGTTGCGGCGCGCAGCACCCCAATTTTGGTTGAATCAATACGGCTCATCTGGCCAGCGCCGACGCCCAGGACTTGATCTGGCGCAGCAAAAACAATCGTGTTGGATTTGACGTGGCGGCAAACTCTCCAGGCGAAGTCGAGTGCCTGATACTCTCTTTCGGTTGGCTTTCTCTGGGTCACGACTTTACAGGCGCGTACATCCACCGATCCGGTATCCCAATCCTGCATCAACATGCCGCCGCGTACCCGGCGAAGATCATAGCCGCCGGTTTGCGGTTGGCTCATCTTCAGTTCCAAGAGGCGAATATTGAGCAAGCGCTTTGCCGATGACAGAACGGCTTTGGCTTCCGGCGTAAAGCTCGGAGCAATGACGATTTCCAGAAAGATGTCCTTGAGTTCGCCGGCAGTTTCTTCGTCAACCGGTCGGTTAAATGCGATCACGCCGCCGAAAATCGAGATCGGATCGCAAGCTTTGGCTTTGCGAAAAGAATCGGCCAACGAGATTTTCGACAAGGCCACGCCGCAGGGGTTGTTGTGCTTGATGGCAACGGTTGCGGTATCGGAGAATTCCAACACGGTGCTTAACGCGGCATCGGCGTCTAAAATATTGTTGAAGGACAGTTCTTTGCCTTGAAACTGTTTGGCGCGGGCAATCGAAGGACCCTTTTCGTCCTCGGTCCCATAGAAGGCCGCGCTCTGGTGCGGATTCTCGCCGTACCGCATGTCCTGAATCTTGGAGATCTGAATGTTGATCGTCTCTCCCCAACGTGTCGGTTTCCGGTTCTCGTCAAGGGCGGCAAAATAGTTCGAGATCGCCCCATCATAATGCGCGGTATGTTGGAACGCTTTGGTAAAAAGTCGGAAATGCGTTTGCTTTGATAGGGCGCCGTTACTTTTCTGCAACTCGGCAAGGATCCAAGGGTAGTCTTCGGGATCGACCACGACGGCGACGTGCTGGTGATTTTTCGCAGCAGCCCGCACCATGCTCGGTCCGCCGATATCGATATTCTCGACGATTTCGTCGAATGATCCGTCCCGGGCGACGGCGCCTTCGAACGGATAAAGATTGACGACGACCAGATCGATGGGCTCGATTCCGTGCTCTTTCATCTTTGCGACATGCTCGGGATTGTCTCTCAACGCGAGAATTCCGCCGTGAATCTTGGGATGGAGGGTTTTTACTCGACCGTCCATCATTTCAGGAAAGCCGGTGATCTCAGAAACATCTTTCACGGCAATCTTGTTGTCGCGCAGTAACGATGCCGTGCCACCGGTCGAAATGATCTCGACACTTAGATCGGATAAGGCGCGAGAAAACTCGACGATGCCTTTCTTGTCAGAAACGCTAATCAGGGCCCTTTGAATCCTGCCCACGGGTAGTGATCCTCCTAGGAATTGTAATGGATACGGGGAATTCGCGCGCCGATGGAAGTGAGAATTTCGTAAGAGATTGTGTCTGCCCAGGCGGCCATCTCATCGGCGGAAATGGTTTCGTTTTCCTGGGTGCCGAGGAGAACCACCTCATCTCCCTGCTGTGCTTTTGCTATATCGGTAACATCCAGCATAGTCAAATCCATGCACACGCGTCCGGCCACCGGCGCGCGCTTGCCGCCAACCAAGGCCTGCCCACGATTCGAAAGGAGCCTAGGATAGCCATCGGCGTAACCGATCGGCAGGGTCGCGATCAAGCTGTCACGCTTGGTAATGAACGTCTGACCGTAACTGATGCTGGTGTGGGAAGGGACCTTCTTGAGTTGCAGGATGCGCGTTTTCCATGACAGCACCGGTCTCAGCGAAATACGCGCGACCATCTCGGATGAGGGGTAAACTCCGTAGAGCATCAGACCCGGTCGCACCATATTGAAGTAGGCCGCCGGCAAAGTAATTGTCGCCGCGCTATTGGCGAGGTGAATCAGCGCCGGGGCAATGCCTACGGCGGCGAGACGTTTGACGAGATGATGAAATATCTCCAGCTGCTTGCGGGTATATTGGCCTTCGACGCTTTCGGCGTGGGAGAAATGCGAAAAGACACCCTCCACTTTAAGCGCCTTGAGCCTTTGTATCTGAGGCAGCCATAAGTCGCACTCCATGGCGGGAAACCCGATCCGCCCCATGCCGGTATCGATTTTTAGATGAACGTCGAGACTTCGACCACCTTGGGCAACGGCCGCGTCCAGGCGTTGCAGAGCGTCGCCATCGTGCACCACCGCCATCAGATCGTGCTCGAAAAACAACTCGAGCTGATCGAGATAAGCACCGGTGAGCACGAGGAT
>JAICEJ010000398.1 GCA_025924215.1 Candidatus Binatia bacterium | reverse complement strand
GCCCGTTGTGGGATCTCCCAAACGTTCTGATGACGCCGCATGTCGGCGGCAACGGCGGGCGGGAGTTGTGGCGGCGTATGAGCGACCTAGTGCGCGACAACATGCGCCGCTATCTTTCGGGCGCGCCGCTCAAACACGTAGTCAGAGCACCGGACGGAACGCTGCAAGGCTTTGGAAATCTAGACTGACGACTCAGGTTTCTCCGCGGTGCCAAAGGAGGGAGAGAACATGTCGGATGAATCTTACAATGCAATCAAAAACGATTTCATCACTGCGCTGCGGATCATTTATCGCGAGGGACTGAGCGACGCCTTTGCTCATCTCAGCCTGCGCAGCAATGACGGCAATGAGATGATGTTCATGCCGCGCAAGAGTCCGGCTTTGGTCACGAGCGACGAATTGTTTTTTGTGGATTTCGAAAAGCCGGTGCCGCAGTCTTCTTTGCACCAAGCGATCTACAAGGCGCGTCCCGATGTCAAAGCGATCTTTCATTTTCATTCTCCGGCGGTGATTCTGTTAAGCGTCGTGGGGCAAACCATTCGGCCGATGCATAACTACAGCGCCATCTTCTACGAAGGCGTACCGCTCTATACCGGAACGGGGCAGGTGGAATCGCCGGCGCGCGCGGGTGAGATGACCAAGTTGCTGGGCAGCGCCAAGGCGTTAATGCTACGCGGGCACGGCGCGGTCGTCGTCGGTCAATCGATTCGCGAAGTTTGCATGCTCGCGCTTTTTCTGGAGGAGTCGGCGCGGCTGCAAACCGAAGCCATGAAACTCGGTACGCCGATGTTCATGGACCGCGACGAAGCCGAGAAGATCGCCAAGCGCACCTTCAAGCCAGCCTCCGTCGAGCGCGCTTGGGATCATTTTGTCGCGAAACACGCCGATTGATTTTGCTGCTCCTGCTGTTTGCCCGATCTTCAATCGCCGCTTCTCGCCGCGTAAACTTTGACAGGTTGAGAGCCGCGTTTCGCGTGGACTTGTTTGTTCTCGTTAACTGTAAATCCGCCGAAAGGTGAGATTGATCCGCGGACCGCAGGGACGCTTTTCTTTTTCAATTCCATGTTTCCAACAGTGCTGCGTGTCGCCTCTCATCAAAAGGAGGCTACCTGAGGCAAGTTTTAGGCGGAGGACTTTTACGTCTTTCCTGGTTTTGTGCTTGAAGAGAAAGGTTCGTTCTTCCCCGAGACTTAACGAGGCTATGATCGGCCGGCGGCCAAGTTCTGATTCATCGTCGCTATGCAAGCCCATGCTGTCGCGGTGATGCCGGTAGTAATTCAGTAGCACGCTATTGAAGTTGGTATCGGCAACTTTTTCGACTCTGCTTTTGATTTCCATCAAGCCGTCAGTCCAGGGCAAAGGGTCATGGCGAATGCCGGAGTACGTGTAAGTTGCTTCCTTGTCGCCGTACCAGGCAATGAGACGGGGTTGAGGAATCGTTTTTCCCCACACGACAATATTTTCGGCGCGCCAAGGAACCTCATCGATGAGTCGATCGATTACGGCTTCGGTGGGTTGGGCCAGAGGAAGTTTGGGCAGATAGTAGATTTCTGCGTCTTCCAAGGGGATGCGTTCGAGCGTCGCTTGTGCGTGAAATAGATGTTCAATCATTCTTGGTGTATCTCAGTACCGGCCAACCGGAACAGCTTTTGATTTCGGTCGCAAACAGTTTTCCTTTTCAATCCTCTATACTCCGTAGTCTAGCGGCGCAGGACGATCGAAGTAGCGAAGTAAAAGTCAACTGCCCGGCGCTCGTCTAACGATTTCACCTCGGACACCGACCATCTAAGATCGATGCCCGATCATGATTTCTGTCCGCTTTTATCTTTCATGCTTTATACTCCGCGCCGGTTGCCGTAAAGTTCAATGTGCAGGCGCGGTGAATAGCCGTAACCGAATTTTTTGCAAAGCTCGACGATCCATCGGCTCTTCTGATGTAGTTGCCGTCGGTTTCTGGCTTGCGCCATGATCAGCACACGACTGATGTCGACATTCTTGAGCGCGTCCACAATCTGCCGGACTTCGGCAAAGTCCTGCTCGCGGTCAACGACGAATTTGAGCTGATAATCATACCTATCGATAAATCGCTGCACGACGTTATAATTGAGCCGATGCTGATCGTGCATGGCCGCGAACCTGCCGTTTTGCTTCTGCCACGGGGTCGAGTTCGACAGTTTTGGACTCATAGATACCAAATCGCAACTCACAGGTTTAAAGATCGTCGCCGCGGTTTCGATGGTGACGTGGGCTCCGGCTGTTTTCAATGTTACCGACAGCTCCTCTATTTCATGGGATAGTAACGGCTCTCCCCCGGTGAGCACCACATGACTCAGCGGGTAACTCTCGACCGCATGAAGGATCTCGTCCAGACTCATCTCCTTTCCGTCGGGACTCCAGGAGGTGTAGGGCGTGTCGCACCAGACGCAACGCAGATTGCATCCTGACGTGCGTATAAAAACCGACGGCACTCCGCTTAGCCGTCCTTCTCCCTGAATCGAGTAGAAAATCTCCGAGATGCGCATAAAGTCACCCTAGCAAAGGCAACAGTGCGCTGAAAGTTGACTGTTACACACCGGCTATCAGGATGTTCGAAGCTTGATCCTTGTCACTTTCTTGACTCACCATCGCGGTATGTTAAGTGTATTAGGTTCGGGCGCATGAAAGTCGTTCTCAACTGTAAGTTCGCTCGATTCTCTCCCTCCCAATGGAAATAGATAAAGAAGCTCTGCTGGCTGAAGAACGAAGAATTCGCAGGCTGCGCCGGGCGATGGATATTGCCGTAGCACTGCTGTGGCAGGTCGATCTGACCTTGGCCGAAGCTCAAGACGTGGTCGAGCACGCAAAGAAAACCGCGCTCGAACTATTCCCAGATAAAGAAGAAACTTTCGATTTGATCTATGGCTCGCGCTTTCGCCGGGTCCTGGTGGAGAAGTACCGCCTGCAGTAAGTCAAAAATATGAGCAAACCTTCCATACGGATCCGCGGCGCAAAGCAGAACAATCTCAATAACCTCGATTTAGACATTCCTCTCAACGCCTTGACTGTGGTCACCGGCGTCAGCGGTTCAGGAAAGTCGACCCTGGCCTTCGATATTCTTTATGCCGAAGGCCAGCGCCGCTACGTCGAGAGCTTTTCCGCCTATGCGCGCCAGTTTCTCGATCGCATGGACAAACCGGATGTCGAGAGCATCGAAGGCATCCCGCCGACGATAGCCATCGATCAGAGCCGCCCCGTCCGAACGTCGCGTTCGACGGTCGGCACCATGACCGAGCTGCACGACCACTTCAAGCTGCTATTTGCCAAAATCGGCGTGCTACATTGTCGCGGCTGCGGGCGGATCGTCGAGCGTGACTCCTCCTTATCAATCGTGAACAGGCTCAGCAGCCTGCCGGCAGGCTCGCCCATCGTTCTGACTTTTTCATTGCCGCGCTCTCCGGTCGGATGGGACGAGGTGCGCAATGGGCTGCAACAAGCCGGTTTTCACCGGCTGCTGGTGGACAGCGCAATCGAGGATTTGGAAGCCATCGATACAGCGCCCTCCGGCAAACTGCTCGAAGTCGTCGTTGACCGATTCGCTTTCCGCTTGGAAAACAAGAAGCGCATCTGCGACTCCCTCGAACAAGCGTTTCATTACGGCAAAGGAAAACTAAATGTGTTCCTGCCTGCCGAAGATTGGCGGCGCGAGCCGTTTAGCAATCATCTGCATTGCCCGCATTGCGATATCTCGTACCCTGAAGCGGTGCCGAACTTGTTTTCCTTCAATAGCCCCTTGGGAGCCTGCGAAACCTGCCGCGGTTTCGGGCGGGTGATCGATATCGATCTCGATCTGGTGATTCCGAACCCGGAGAAATCGCTTAGCGATGGCGCCATCAAACCGTGGAACAGCAAACCCCGCCGCCTCCGTCGCCTGCTGGAGTTCTGTGAGCGCAAACGCATTCCGGTCAAGAAACCTTACGGTGAGCTCAGCGAAGAGCACAAGGCGTTGGTTGTCGGAGGCGACGGCGCATTTAAAGGGATTCGCGGCTGGTTTCGCCGGCTGGAGCAAAAAAGCTACCGGATGCATGTGCGCGTTCTGCTGTCGCGCTACCGTTGTTATCTGCTTTGTCCCGATTGTCAGGGCAGCCGGGTCAAACCCGGCGCGCTCAATTACCTGATTGACGGTCAAAACATTGCCGAGGTGAGCGCGATGAGCGTCGGCGCGGCTCATCGTTTTTTCAATCAGCTTAAGCCGGCAGGTTCGTTGGATCAGGTCGCGGCGCTCATCTTGGAAGAAATCCGCCGGCGCCTGGGTTATCTGGACGGTGTCGGCCTGGAATATCTGACTCTTGATCGCCAATCCCGCACACTCTCCGGCGGCGAGCTCGAGCGCGTCGACCTCACCACCGCGATCGGCTCATCTCTGGTCAATACGCTCTATGTTCTCGACGAGCCGTCGATCGGGTTGCATCCGCGCGATAGCAAGCGGTTGGTAGAAATCCTTCATCGGCTCAAGGCCAATCAAAATACGGTGGTCGTCGTCGAGCATGATCCCGAAATCATCAAAGAGTGCGACCATATCATCGATATGGGTCCGAAAGCGGGGCAGCAAGGCGGCAACATCATGTTTGCCGGCTCCTATGAGGCGCTGCTGAAAGACGATAAATCGCTCACAGCGGCTTATCTGAGCCAGCGCAAAACCATTCCTGTTCCGGCGCGTATCCGAAAACCGCTCTCGCGCCGGTCGATCAAGATCAGCGGCGCCCATGCGAATAATTTAAAAAACATCGATGTCGAAATTCCGCTTGGGCTGATGGTCTGTCTTACCGGGGTTTCCGGGTCGGGAAAGTCGAGTCTGGTCGATGAAGTTCTCTATCGAAACCTCAAGAAGCTCAAAGAATCGCCGTCTGCCAAGGTGACCCAGTGTGCGGCCATCAGCGGCGCCGACAGGATCTCCGAAGTCGTCCTGGTCGATCAGTCGCCCGTTGGAACCACGCCCCGTTCAAATCCTGCGACT
>JAICEJ010000397.1 GCA_025924215.1 Candidatus Binatia bacterium | reverse complement strand
GCTGCGCGCGCTCAAAGAAATAAAGTTCGACGGCAGGAATGGCGATTCATCTTCTCATCAAAGGCGTCATGATGGGATTTGTCGTGGCAGTACCAGTTGGCCCACTGGGACTGTTGTGCATCAATCGAGCGCTGTCTCTGGGCCCATGGTATGGCCTTTTTTCCGGCCTGGGTATCGCCACGGCTGATGCTTTGGCCGGAGGCATCGCGGCCCTGAGCATTTCGCTGGTATCGCAGTTCTTAGTTGATCACCAGTTTGCTTTCCGACTCGTCGGCGGGCTTTTTCTTTGTTATCTCGGTTATGAAATCTACTTCACGCGTCCCGAACAACCGCCGCCGCGAGCAAAGAGAATCAATGGTCTTCTGCGAACGTACGTGGCAACCCTTCTTCTGACCTTGTCCAATCCCGTGACCATACTGTCTTTCGCTGCGATCTATGCCGCCTGGAATGCCCAGAGCATGATTGGCCAATATGGCGGAGCAGCGCTATTCGCCGCCGGCGTCTTTGTAGGTTCGGCATCGTGGTGGGTGGCATTGTTTCTCGGCCTAACGGTGTTCCGCGACAAATTCAATTTGCGTCTTTTATGGTGGATCCATCGCATCTCAGGCGGCGGCATTGCCGTTTTCGGCAGTGTTCTGTTGCTGAGTATTTCACCACTGGGATCGTTATTAGGAATGCCTTGACCGTGCAGGGTGACCACTCTCATCGCATGTGCGGCGGGGGGATACAATCCGAGCAGCTTTCGGAGTTGTCTAAGATTCAGCCTTGCTTCCGGAAGAGCAGAACGGAAAACAATTGATTAGGATCGGTGAAGTGCTCGATCGGTAGGAGATCGAAAAACCTTAGCTGTTCCTGCAACCGCTGCGGGTCGAACTTCCGGCTGATCTCCACCAGAATTTTTTCGTCTTTCTGCCACTCGAAAGATGTTTCTACTGTAGGGAAGCTTACTCGATGACGTTGCTCCGCTATGGCGTACATTTCGATTTGCTGCCATTCCGAATTGAAGCGCGCGTGATAGCGCATTTTTGCCAGGTCAAAGTTGCTTCTGAGCAGATCGTTGATATGGCAAAACACGTTCAGAATGAACTGAGCGGTCAGCCCCCGTGAATCGTTGTAAGCCTGCTCGAGAAGCGTTGTGTCCTTAATACGATCGGCGCCGAGCAGGAGATAATCCTTCGGTCCCATCGCTTCCGATAAGGCGCGAAAGAAACGTGGAAAGTCAGAGTGATTGAAGTTGCCGACGGTGCTGCCGAGAAACACAAACAGGGTCGGCACGGCTTGCTCGATACTGGTAAAGCCGTCCTCGTAGCGAGCGTGAAGTCCGTGAAACTCTAATCGCGGAAAATCCCGGGCGACCGCTTCTCGCGAGGCCAGTAGCCCTGATTCGCTCACATCGATGGGCGCGAAGATCCCTTTGTCGCGCTGGCGCAGCTGTTCCGTAAGCAAATGAATCGTCTTCTTGCTATAGCCTGCGCCTAGTTCGACAATGCATTCTACCGGCGCGGCGGCGATAATTGCGGCGGCTTGCGCTTCGAGAATGCTATTTTCTGTACGAGTCAGATAATACTCCGGCAGCTGACAAATCTGCTCGAAAATCTCGGAGCCCCGTTGATCGTATAAGTGATAGGCCTCCAACCAGCGGGGCTGATCCCATAAGGTTGTCAAAATCGAACGGGCTGGGACCTCATCTACGCGGGAGCCGTCCAAGGTCCAGATACCGTCTTGATTGGTTTTCCATCGCGCCTTCTGATGCGGCGCAAGGATCGAAGGCAGCGGCTCTGTTTCCATATCGAAATAGAATATAAGAAAGTGGAGCCGGATGCGACCAGGGGGACTATGGATCAATGATCGACAATCGCGTAGCTATCGAATTCGACAACGTCAGTTTTGAGATCGGTGAAGGGAAAAAACTTCTCGTTGATCTCAACCTTACGATAGACCGGGGAGAAACGGTGGTGCTTCTCGGCCGCAGCGGCTCGGGTAAAACAACCACCATGAAGATGATTAACCGTCTACTTGAGCCGACTTCCGGCGAAGTACGGGTCGAGGGAATCTCAACAGGAGCCTGGGATCCCATAATTCTCCGGCGACGGATCGGGTACGTTATTCAGGAGATTGGCCTATTTCCCCATCTAACCATTGAAGAGAACATTGGACTCGTACCCAGGCTTGAAAGTTGGCCGGCCGATAAGATCAGAAACCGCGCTCGGGAACTGCTAGCGATGGTGAGTTTGGAACCTGATAGATTCGCCGCCCGTTATCCGGCGGAACTTTCCGGTGGACAGCGCCAAAGGGTCGGGGTGGCGCGTGCGTTGGCGGCAGATCCACCGATGATCCTTCTAGATGAGCCCTTCGGTGCTTTGGACCCGATTACGCGACGCGAAATCCAACAAGAGTTTCGCTCACTGCAAAAACACCTGGGCAAGACCATGGTTTTCGTCACTCATGACGTGGACGAAGCTTTCGCCCTGGCGACGCGCATCGGCTTACTCAAGGATGGCGAGATGATCGTTTTGGGACCGCCTGCCGAGCTTCTTGCTTCGAATCATCCTGAGGCTCGGGCTTTCGTCCAATGTTTTCACGATACCGGAAAGGCGCAGAGCTGTTCATGAGCTTGCTGCGTTTTTTCGCCGAGCACCGGGCTGAAGTGACTGCACTGATCTTTGAGCATCTGTTTCTAGTCGGCATTTCAATCGGTATTGCGCTCCTGATCGGTGTGCCACTCGGCATTCTCCTTACGCGTAAACCGGCGTTGAGCAAGCCCGTCTTGGGCTTTGCCAACATCATGCAAACCGTTCCGAGCTTGGCGCTTTTTGGCTTTCTGATACCGGTCAACTTGGTTCTTTTTGATGTGCGTATAGTCGGTGGTATTGGCGCCCGCACCGCCATTGCCGCGCTGGTTTTATACTCGCTGCTGCCGATCATTAGAAATACTTTTACCGGAATCAGCGGCGTCGATCCGGCTATTCGGGAGGCCGGCCGCGGCATGGGCATGACTGATCGGCAGCTGCTCCTTCAAGTGGAACTGCCACTAGCGCTCGACGTCATTATCGCTGGCGTGCGCGTCGCCACCGTTATCTGCGTCGGTACGGCAACCATCGCCGCCGCCATCGATGCCGGCGGATTGGGACGATACATTTTCCGCGGCTTGAGAGCGAATGACAACGTGTTGATTCTGGCGGGAGCAGTTCCGGCTGCTTTGATTGCCCTGGTTGCCGATCTGTTTCTTGGATTTTTTGAGCGCGCAATCCGTTTTCGCGGCGCGGCAAGTCACAAAATTCGCAAGCTTTTGTGGCCGGCACTGGCGACAGCGCTTGTCCTGATAGCGGTTGGCACTGTCAGTTTTCTGCGAGGTTACAGTGCTAGTCGCATCGCTGTCGGCTCAAAAGACTTTACCGAACAGATCATTATGGGTGAATTGCTGGCGCAGGCGATTGAAGCGAAAACCGGCCTCCAAGTGGAGCGCCGATTCGATCTGGGCGGAAATCTGGCTCATCAGGCGATGATCGCCGGCGAGATTGATGTTTATGTCGAATACACCGGTACTGCTCTGTTGTCGATCTTAAAAAATCCGGCGATTAAGGATCCCGCAGAGGTGTATCGCCAGGTCAATTCGTCTTACATCGAACAGTTTGGCATTGAATGGACCGAACCGCTTGGCTTCAACAATACCTTTGCGATCCTGGTTCGAGCTGATGAAGCACGACGCCATAATCTCAAGACGATTACTGACGCGGCACGAATGTCAACACAATGGCGTGCCGGATTCGGTCAAGATTTCATGTCACGGCCTGACGGTTATCCAGGCTTTGCGCGGACCTATGGTTTTCAATTCAAGGAAATTCGTGAAATGGACCTGTCCTTGACTTATCGCGCTCTATCGGAGAGGCAAGTGGATCTGATTGCCGGAAATTCGACCGACGGCCTGATCAGCCGATACGGCCTGGTGCAACTTGAGGACGATCTGCACTACTTTCCTCCTTATGATGCGGTACCGGTCGTGCGGCAGAAGGCTTTGGAGAATCATCCTGAGATAAGAGAAGTCCTAAAACAGCTGGGCGGAATTCTGAACGTCGAGGAGATGCGTGAGCTCAACTATGCTGTCGATGGCGATCAGCGGCAGGCGAAAGATGTGGTCAGTGAGTTTTTGAGACACAAAATGATCTTAAATGATCGGTGAGATGGGCCGATGTCAATTTGCAGGAAGCTAGGCGAGGTTGTCCTCGCTCTAAAAAACCTGGAATTGACATCTCAACTTGGTGTGGCAGTAGGAACAATTCTCTTTATGCATTGCAGAGCCTCAGCTTTTCTTGATAACTAATATGCTTGAAAGAACACCGCTATCAGTACTTGCGGAAAATTTTGCCAGCGAGAAACCACGAGAGAGCGAGGCATTTCAATGACTAAGGTTAAAGGATTTATCGACGCTGACGGACATGTGGTCGAAAATGATCGAGCTCTGTTAGATTTTTTGCCGCCGCCTTACAAGGGCAGGGAGGATCTCTTGTCGTTCCCGTTCTTCCCGACCTTGGACGGATTTCACCGTCAGGCTTTGCGCGTCGTCGATGGCAAAGGCCGTTATGTGGCGCAGGGATCGCTCAAGGAATGGAAAGATTTTCTAGATGAAGATGAGATCGAATGGTCGGTGCTGTATCCCACCGCCGGGCTTACTTTTGGATTGATCCGGGACAAGGACTGGGCTTGTGCGATCGCCCAAGGCTATAACAATTATCTTTCCGAGGTATTCTTAAAGCAGGAAAAGCGGCTTCGCGGCATGGCTCTGATTCCGCTGCAATCCATACCGGAGGCGGTCAAAGAGTTACGGCGAGCGGTCAAGGAACTCAACATGTTAGGCGCAATCCTCCCGGCAGTCGGAATGAGGCAGCCCTTCGGTGACGAGAGATACTTTCCGGTCTATGAGGCGGCCCAAGAGTTGGACGCGCTCCTGGCTGTTCATGCCGCTCCGACGCAAGGCATCGGCGTGGACGCCTTCGACCGTTTG
>JAICEJ010000396.1 GCA_025924215.1 Candidatus Binatia bacterium | reverse complement strand
CGTTCAGCTTTAAAGTCGGACGCTGTCACGAAAGATCTCGGGCTGGTATTCACTTCTGCAGAACATAATGTAGGCAAATCATCGTGCCATTCCAATAATGCGGCCAGGCTTCCCAGTCGCATCCTTCCGTCCGAAATTTTCGAAGATTTTTTTACTATGTAGCACGACCGCTTTTACTGGCAGACTTCCTTCGTACGAGATTCATGCACCGGGGTCCAGACCCCTACTTCTTTATAAAACTTGATGGCGCCCGGATGATAGGGGACCGTAAAGTTCGTTAGCGCCTGCATTTCCTTTGTCCACTTCTTAAACAATGGATGCTTGGTTTGTAGCTCGCTTAAGTTTTCCCACCAGGCCTTCACCAGGGTATATACGGTTTTCTCGCTGACCTTTGTGGAACTCACAAGATGAAGCGGATAACCAATCACGTAAGTATCGCCTTTAATTCCGGTTACCGGGTCGGACTTGACTAAGCTAACCCCGGATTTCGCCAGAATCGCCTTCGCCGTATCGGTATTGGGCAAGCTGAGAAACCGAACCGGCTCCGCGGCATTCACTTCCTCCACAAGTCCAATTCCGATTCCTGTTTCAGCGACGTCGATCTTTCCCTCGGCGACACCCCTGGCGCCGTCGTTGATATTCGACACCCGCACCTGGATGAGATCCGTTGGCTTGACGCCTCCGGCCTCCAGGAAGATTAGCTGCAATGACTGTGTGATGGCATGGCCGCCGTAATCCCAGGCCATGCGTTTGCCCTTCAGATCTTTAGTCTCTTTTATGTCTGACCTATCACGGACAAACCAACCTACGGTAAATGGGAATACGCCGCCGGATACCACACGGACCTCCGGGTTTGGTCTCTTGTAATTGCCGGTGCCGGTTTGCGCCATCTTGGCATCAAGGATGTTCATGATGCCGAACTCGATCTCGCCGCCCTGCAAGACCGGCATCCAGGCATTGGGGCCGTTAAACGGCTGGACCCGCACGGAAATAGGCGTCGTGTTGCTGCCCACCGCGGCAAGACCGCTCCCGAGCGAGTGCGCTCCGGTACCGGCAGGGTTTGTTCCTATAGCCGCTGTGCGCGGAAGGTCGTTACTGGTATTGGTCACCGGCCCGCAGTCGATCTTGGCTCCCCTAGCCGGTCCCGCAAGATAGAACGAAAACGATGCGCATAAGATGAACGCTGTCCGGAAGCGGATATTTCGTTTTTCCATACGCCCTCCCATACAAGTGCCGGTATCCTCGATGATTGAGTCTCTTTCGATCCGTACATGCGCTCCCACATAAACCCCGCATCCTTGTCTCAGTACGACTTCCTGACTGGATGACGGTGGCAACCGCCGAGCGCGCCGCAAAAGGAACTCCACCGGGATCTTTTATTGATCGCACCGTTATTGCCCTTGAGGAACTTGGTAGAATCGTCTTGCGTTGCCGCCGAGAATAGCCGCCTTGTCCTCGTCGCTGAGACCCGGGTATTCTTGCACCTCTTCAATTTCGTGCAGGATATCTTCAGGCCCGATCTCGTGGGGAAAGTCGCTGGCAAAAAGGAAGTGGGAGTTTCCCGTCCGCCTGATTTGATAATCCAGCCCCTCCTCCCCACCCTCACAGCCGATGAATACATTGTCGCTCTTGAGATATTCGCTGGGCTTTTGCTGCATGGACGGCCCCTTGTATCTCCCCTGCCTATTCAACTCGCCAAAGTAGTGATGTGAACGATCGATTCGATCCATCCAGAAAGTCGCCCAAGCGGCGCCACCCTCGAGAAAACCGACTCGCAGCCGCGGATATTCATTGAACACACCGTGATAGACCATACCCGAGAAGGCGATGATCAACGAAAGCGGATGCCCTAGTCCGTGGATCGGCACGAAGGTCTCAAAGGTGTCAAGACCCATGCCGTGATGACAGCCGCCGTGGACGGCGAGCGCGCAACCCAACTTCTCGGCTTCCGCATAGACTGGCCAGTAGGTCCGATGCCCGAGGTCGAAAGGCAAGCCGCGGGAGGGTAGCATCGCCCCAGGCATGCCAAGTTCCTTGACGGCACGGTGCAACTCATTGACCGCCTCGCTCACGTCCTGCATGGGAAGGAGCGCGATCCCTTTGAGGCGCGGGCTGCGCTTCATGTAGCGGTCGTGAATCCAGTTGTTGTAAGCCCGCGCAACCACGCATGCCCAATCCGGATGGACGATATTGCCCATGGAGAGTCCGACGGTCGGATAAAGAAACGCATATTCAAACTTCGCCACATCGAGAAACTCGAGCCACTGGTCTGGACCGACACGCTTACCTCCGCCAAAGGCCCGCTCGCTGCGCTTGAAGGTGGCCAGGTGGAGAAAATCCAGAGTCGGAAATACATTGCCCAGAACATTTCGTATCGGTCCGATGATTCCACCCTGGGCTTTGCAACTGCGATAGGGTTCCTCCAGGAAATCCATGAGAGTCTCGTCTTCGAGCACGTGACCATCAGCATCGATGAGCTTCTGTTCCAAATGCACCTCCATGAAATTCTCTCTTCTGACTAAAGTCCGAACCTGGTCCGCCTCAGACTTTTGCCTTAACGTACGACGAACACCAATTCCATGCAAATTCAAAAAAGGGAATAGGCCGGGGTCAATTACTTACTATTCCGCTGAAATACTCTCACAAGGAGACGACGCTGCTTGAAGCGGACTGCTCAAAAAAGATCGTCGGCGAAGCCCGCGAAAAATCGACTAGCGGCGTGCTTATAGTACGTAGCAGCGAGACGATTGAGCGCAGCAATCATATGGGCCTTTCACCAGCCTGCGAGAAGTAAGACGAGCAGAAAGTAATCGTGTATAGAGGGAGTATTCGTCTTGTTTGTGATTATTGAACTACAACTTCCCGGAGGTGTAATATGCCACGGTTTCTCGTTTTTCTGCCTGCCGGTTATTTCTGCAGAACATAATGCAGGTAAATCATTGTGCGACTCTGGAAGCCGAAATGGATCTTCGAACCTTTCATGCCGGCGAATTCTTGAAATGGCTTCAGTAGCCAATCCCGAAACAGAGCTCGAATAAGTATAAGTTTCCGTTGATCGTCCAAATCCAATGACCTGAGAACGTTCGCTGTGATATCTTCTCGCTTGAGAATCTTCATGCCCGACTTCTCCATCTGACTCTGTAAGAGTGAAACATCATTTTTGTTGCGAAAATCAGCGTAGAGAAAATATCCATTTTGACGAAGTACTCGCTTCGCATTTGCAAGAAAAGTTTCCATCGAACCATAACAATGCGACGATTCAATGTTGATTACAGCGTCAAAACTTGCCGCATCAAAAGGAAGTGATTCAGCGTCTCCTTTGAGGAATGACAACTCATCAACGACATGAGCGTGTTTACAGAACTGAATAGCTCTGTCTGAAAAATCCATGGCGGTCAACGTTTTGGGTTTCAAGTATCGTGCAACATACGATGCGCCCCCGCCGCGCCCGCTGCCGATTTCCAAGACGTCTAGATTCGTTAAATCGACCGCACCAGTCACGTGGTGGTATAACTGGATGGCATAACGGTCAGTCTCATCTGCTTCATTCAACTTCAGTGTCTCAGCATGATCGTCTATCGCCGTATAGCCGTAATTCATGAACGACCACTTTTTGGTCGGATAGTGACTGGCTAAAAACTGATACCACTGCTTCCACAGCAATTTCTTAATGTGTGGAGAGACGCTACTTAGGGCGAGAAATATTTTTACCAGCATAAGCTTTCGTTGGTTATACCTTAGGCTGGGTGTAGGTGGTTAGCACCTTATTTACCGGCGAGATCGACTCCCGTAGTATTGCCATTCTTTGAAGAGCTCGCACGGACGCTCTTGCGAATAGAACCATCGAGACAATTTGACTGGATTCTCCAGCAACGCAATCTCTCGGGTTTGAACTGAGGCTTCGATCAGTTCAATCCTGGCGATTTTAGTGTTGTTGCGGAGTGATGGGTTTCGGATTTGGGATCTTTTATCAGCCAGAGACCCAAGCTCGGGGAGTTAAATTCCTCGTTGACGACCCCTAGCGCCCTGAAGTAAAAGTCAGCTCAGCCGCTGGGGAAGCATCCCGCCAGACCCTGCCCCAATACTCAGTTTCTCCCGCGACCGACTCTGGTCTCTCGTTGTTTTTATGGCGACGGAAGAACGCTCTAAGACTGAAAAACCAAATCGGGGCCGCCCCTCGGCAAAAACGTCGCCAGCTAAACAAGCTCAGACGATTGCCGCGCTACGCCGGCAAGTCGCTGATTTGTCGCAGCGGGAGAACGCTACCAATGACGTTCTGCGCCTGATTGCCAGTTCGGCGAAAAATCTACAACAGGTACTCAGCGCGGTCGCCGAGAACGCCGCACGTCTGATCGGCGCGCAAGATGCCATAATTCACCAGCTTGATGGTGACGTTCTTCGAGATGCGGCCCATTACGGTCTGATTCCGAGAACCCCGGATACGACGACCCCTTTGAATCGTGACTCGGTGGCTGGCAGAGCTGTCGTCAACCGACAGCTCGTTCACGTTCACGACATCCTCGCAGAGTCAGAGCTAGAATTTCCACTCGCGAAGTCGCGCTCTCTCCGTGACGGTACTCGGTCTGTGCTCGGCCTACCACTTCTTCGGGAAGGTATGCCGATCGGAGCGATTCTGATTCGCCGTACTGAAGTTCGGCCTTTCTCCGACACGCAAATCAACCTTCTCAAAACATTCGCTGATCAAGCGGTAATTGCCATCGAGAATGTGCGGCTGTTCCAAGAACTGCAGCAGCGTAATCGCGATCTTGTCGAGTCGCTGGAACAGCAGACAGCAAGCAGCCAGGTTCTCCGAGTCATTGCTTCTTCACCGACCGAATTGCAGCCGGTACTCGATACGCTAATCGCGAATGCCGTTCGCCTTTCTGGTGCGACGAGGGGTCATGTCAGGCAATACAATGGTGATGTTCATCGCGTGGTCGCCCACTACGGCGAGACTGAAGAAATGATCGCCACTCTCCGTGCTCACCCACTACCGGCCACTCCCGAACTTCCGGCTT
>JAICEJ010000395.1 GCA_025924215.1 Candidatus Binatia bacterium | reverse complement strand
TGGGAACGGTCGATGGTGATCCGGGTGTGCGTCCCGGCGAACACATCTTCGTCGGTTCCAAAGCCTCCTGGTACGAAATCGTCGATGCACTGCCACAGTATAAGGAATGGCCGCCAGGAATGGCGCCGTGATGGCGAAGCACTCCGAATTTAACGTGCTTCATTCGGCGTTTTTGGCTTTCTTGCCCAGCCCTCTGTATCTACCTCCAACGTCGACACTTCAGCCACCGCGCGCAGGGCTTCTGCCTTACAGGTACCCCTTTTCTCGATAATACCGCTCCGCTCCCGGATGCAGCGGAAAATCCAGCGGGCCGGCTTCCGTGTTCGTGCACAGCTGCTTCATTGATGGGGTCTCGGTTGCATCGTAGGGGATGTCCTCGCGGATCTTATCCAGCACCCCGGCGATGTGGTAGGCCAGTTCGTCGGGAAATTTCTCATGCACGACGATCGGCCAGCCGCTAAAGTCGACCACCGTAGTTGGATCGTTGATGCCGGCGATGCGACCGTGATCGAGCCTGGCCCTTTGAAAGCCATATTTTTCCAACTTCTTCAGCACAGGCTCGGAAAAGGAAAGGAACCTCATTTCATGCTCCACTGCAACGTCGCCCCAGGAGTCCATACCTTCGTCGATAACCATATCGAGCGTGCCGGAGACAATTCCTTCCCGCCGGTGCGGATTGCTCGGGCGCACCACCTCATCCACGGTGCCGCCCCACTCGATGAAATCCTGCTGTGAAATGCCGTGCGCCTTGAGCAGCGCCTTGATCGCGAAATCGACGCAATCATTGACTGCTATCGAGACATTCATCTTGGGCTTTTTATCGATAAGCTCTTCCATCGTGCGCACGCCCAACTGCGGCGAGACCGCGATCACTAACCGATCCCAGGACGGAAACACCGCCAGAGCGCGCAGCGGATACTTGCGCCGAAACGGCCCCACTCCTCGAACCGCCATGGATGGAATGATCGAGGGATTGAGCCACACCAGATCGAGCTTGCCGCTAGCGACGAGTTTGGCGCCGTTGAGCCCGCTGCACCAAGCGGGACTTACGCCGATGGTAAAAGGATAAGGCGGCCCGGAGTGCGCCGAACCGCCGGGCAATTCGACCATCAATCGAATGGCGCTGGTCAACAGCGTCGGAGCATCCTCATAGAGTCCGGAAAGAATTTTTGTAGCAATCCGCGCGCGCATCAGGCTGGCGCTCATGGGTTTTACACTGCGATCATCGTAAGCCACTAAGTATTCTCCTTTAGTTTGTTGAAAACCTCAGAGCTATTCTGAATGATTTTCAGAGTCAACAGTTTTGCATCCAGAGTGGCGGGCGAGGTCACAGCTTCGAATCGCAAAGAACGCTGAACCATTCTTGACGCCTATTCGGCGCAAGCGATATATCAATTAGCTAGCAGGCCGCTGAAAAACACCCATAGGCTTCGTTTCGGTCGTCCGATTCGCTTCAACGTACTGAAGTGTACGCCTCAGCTAATCGAACTTCGCGCGCCTTGCCTCTGGATCGTTTTGAGCAGCCTGCTATCAAGTTTTTAATACCGAGAGATCCAAAGGAGAGTTCATGTATTACCCCGACCTGAGTGTTTTCGGCGTTGACAACGACCGGCTCAAATCGCAGCGTTTGTCACGCCTGCAGCAAGCTATGAAAGAAAACGATCTGGCGGCGCTCATGCTCACCGACTGGCTCAACATTCGTTATGCAACCAACTCGGTTTTCATGATCAATCTGCGCGCCACTGCGATTCAACGTTTTGTCTTGGTGCCTCAGAGCGGCGCTCCATTGATTTGCCAGCGCGAGCTATCAACAAGGGCGCGGGGCCCGTTTCGCCGCTTCGATGCATTTATGTTCGCCATGCGGCCGCCGGTTGCGACCAGAGACTTCGCCGCGCAAACGAAAGCGAATCTGCGCGAATTGGGTATCACCACCGAGCGGGTCGGCGTCGATTGCCTGAACCTTGAAGCAGTCGAAGCATTGAGAGACGCCGGCATTAAACTCGTCGACGGCTCTCGCGCAATCAATCAGGCGCGCGCTGTGAAGACCATCGATGAGCTCCAACTGATTCGCTGGACCACCCGGGCCAAAGAGAAAGGCTATGATCTGGTTCGCGCCGCGCTG
Source organism: Candidatus Binatia bacterium (assembly GCA_025924215.1). Lineage (GTDB taxonomy): Bacteria > Desulfobacterota > Binatia > UBA9968 > UBA9968 > WHTF01. Next base: position 2,897 of record JAICEJ010000395.1, on the reverse strand, counting down.
CATGAATCGGATCTGCCCGAAGAACGCTTGAGCCGGATCATGTTGGATTCTTTGCTGGATCAGGGATTCGAAGCGGGCAGTGAATTCGTTTCGATCTATGAATCGTCCAAGGCGCGAACGCACAACGAGCCCATGGGCACGGACATGGTGGTGGTGGAAGGCGATCTGGTAATCTGCGATGCCACCGTCGCCGGACCGGGAGGTTACTACAGCGACTTCGCCCGTACATTTAGCCGTGGCACGCCGACGGCGCAGAGCCGGAACCGTTACCGAGAAGCTTACGAAAGCTTGCAGGAGGCATTGCCGCTGATTAAACCCGGACCTTGCATCGAGCTTTTCAACCGCTTCGGCAAACATAGCTCCTCGAGAATGGCTGGACTGGACGGTTTTCATGGGGTCGGTTTGTGCATCTATGAATCGCCCTGGTTGCGCGGCGGCGATCCACCGGAGTACGTGGTGAATTTGGCAGAGGATATGATTGTCGCCCTCGAGATTAATCACTATCCGGTCAAGCTCGAGCACTTGCTGCGCATAACCGATTCGGGAGCGGAAATTTTGTCGCGCTATCCGGTAGATCCAGAGCTAGTCGCGGCGTGAGTGAAGACGCAAGCGCGAAAACTTTTTTTGGTAACCTGGCGGCACTCTCCCGATTATTAAGGTGTAGTTCGTGGTTCAGCGGTCTTGAGCCGGCTTGGCGAAGCGTCAGTTTATTCCAGCCGGTCTATCAGGTTCGCAACCACTGCCGGCGAGGCTTTGGAGATTCGCTCGATGAGCTGGTGCACTTGGAAAGAGCCTGTCGGTGAGGCAGTTAACAACGGCATCGCAGGAATACCGAGCCTCTGCGCTGGCAATCTGGTCGGCGTTGCTGGCGGTTTACCTGATCTGGGGATCTACCTATCTGGCGATACGTTTCACGGTCGAAACAACTCCGCCGTTTATCTCTGCGGCCTTTCGCTTCATCGTCTCTGGAGCATGTTTATACACCTGGCGTCGTTTCGCCGGTGACTCCAAACCCACGGCAGTGGAATGGCGCAGCGCCGCCACCGTCGGAATTTTTCTTTTACTGGGCGGCAACGGCGGCGTCGTCTGGGCTTCGCAGTTCATTCCATCCAGTCTCGCTGCGCTGCTGGTCGCTACGGTACCGTTGTGGATGGTCGCCATCGACTCCGCCCGGCCGGGCAAAGAAAGACCGAGCGTTGCTGCCACCGTCGGCATTCTCATCGGCTTCGGTGGGGTCGTTCTGCTGATCCGGTTCGCCGCCAGCGACGCCCTGGTCTTCAATCTGTTCGGCACCACGGCTGTGCTGTTTGCGTCGCTCTCATGGGCCGTCGGCTCGCTGTATGCGAGGACCGCAAGACTTGCCGCGTCACCGCTACTGGCAACGGGCATGGAAATGTTTGCCGGCGGTGTCGCGCTGCTGGTGACCGCAACCATTACCGGCGAATGGAACCACCTGGATATCGGCGCGGTTTCATCACGCTCGGCGCTCGCGCTGGCGTATCTGACTGCGGTGGGTTCCGCGGCTTTCGTTGCCTATGTCTGGCTCCTGCGCGTGGCGCCGACACCGCTGGTATCGACTTACGCTTACGTCAACCCGCTGGTCGCAGTTTTGCTCGGTTACTTTCTTGCGAACGAGCCGATGACCGGGCGCACGTTGTTTGCCGCGAGTCTGATCATCGGCTCGGTAGTGCTGGTCAGCGCGCCCAAACGATAGCCATGCAATCCAACCAATAGAAATGCCGCAGCAGATTGCAAATCGCCGCGACTTCTAAATATAAGATTCCTATGATCTGCAATGCGCCGTTCCGGCTATTTTACCTTGCGGGAGGAACTTATGGCCATTACGTTGTACGATGCGTCGCCCTCGGCTAACAGCGATCGGGTAAAAATCGTTCTCCATGAGAAAGGACTCGCTTATCAACGGGTGACCCTCGACCTTGCCAAGAAAGAACAGAAGAAACCTGAATTCTTAAAGCTCAATCCGTACGGCAAGGTGCCGGTGATCAATGACAACGGCAAAGTGCTTTTTGAATCCTGCATCATCAATGAATACTTGGACGAGCAGTATCCGCAGCCTGCGCTGATGCCGAAAGATCCGTATCTGCGCGCGCGCGGCCGCGTTTTAGTAGACTACGGTTTGAGATACATGCATGAGCCTTACTGGGCATTGCGCGGCGAGATGTTGAAGAAGGAAAGCGAACGCGATCAAACCATCATTGACGAGAAGCGCCGGAATCTTAGAGAACTCATGGGTTATCTCGAAGACGCGCTGGACGACAAGCCGTATTTTCTCGGCGAACTGAGCCTGACGGACATCGATCTGCTGGCGCGCTTTTTCCGATTGGAAGACTATGGCGCCCTTCCGGATCCTTCTTTGCCGCGGCTCAATGGCTGGCTGCAGAAGATGAAGCAGCGCCCATCAGTTAAACCGCTTTTGTAGGCGAACCGCCACGCATTGTTAAATCCTGATTCACCTGAAGGAGAAATATATGACTGAAGCAAACCAGCCCTTCAACATCATCGAAGCCACCATCGAGAGCGTTCACAGCGCTTACCGATCCGGCCAGCTTACGGCACAGCGGCTGGTGCAGATGTATTTGGATCGCATCGAGGCCTTCGACAAGAAAGGCCCGGCGATCAATGCCATCATCTCTATCAATCCACTGGCGTTAGGCGAAGCTGAACGCCTTGACGCCGCTTTCAAAACGTCCCGCTTTGTCGGTCCGCTACACGGGATCCCGGTGATCATGAAGGATCAAGGCGATGCCAAGGGAATGCCGACGACCCTGGGCTCGGTGTTGTTCAAGGATTATTATCCGCAGCGCGACGCCTTCGCGGTGGAAAAGCTTAAACGGGCGGGCGCCGTGATCCTTGGGAAAGCCACGCTTGGCGAGTTA
>JAICEJ010000394.1 GCA_025924215.1 Candidatus Binatia bacterium | reverse complement strand
CTGCTTTCTGCGCGCGGCAGCGCAATGTTTTTCAAGGCGACGCGGGCGAGTACGGACGGCGCTTTCTCGCTGATGGAGCGCACCCTGCCACCGGGCGGCAGAAAACCGCCACCTCACGTTCACACAAACTGCGAAGAAGCTTTCTACGTTCTTGACGGCGAGATAGAGTTCTCCGTTGGTGAAACTACAACAGTTGGGCAGCGTGACACATTCGTGCTCGTGCCCGGCGGGGTGGCTCACACATTTGGCAATGCAGGCACGACACCCGCCCGTTTGTTGGTTATTCATGCGCCGGCGATGGACGCTTACTTTGAGGAACTGCAGGCGCTGTGGTCCGGAGACATTCCTCCCACGCAGGATGCCGAGATGGAGTTGATGCGTAGGCACGGCATGGAGCCTGCGGGATCATAAGTTTTCGCGGCCCGCCTCGGACACTACGTTTCCCCAGAGATTACAATCCCTACGCGAACTTCCATTCGCCTTAGTCAATTGGTCTTCACTTCATAACGATGATATCTAATTGCGGGACCAATCCGTGATCAGGGAGGGAAAATGAGAGTCCTACTTCTATTCTTTGCCGCGCTCATCTGGCTACCCTCTGTTTCGGCCCAAACGGGAAAGCCCATGTCAATTGCCGAACTCGCCGCTTACAACAAGCCCGACCGAGAACAGGTACTTCTCGACGGAGCAAAAAAAGAGGGCCGGATGATGTGGTACACGTCACTTACCGGCGGACCCAATCAGGAAGTGCCGAAGGCTTTCGAAACGAAGTATCCCGGAATCAAAGTGGACGTTTATCGCGGCGACAGCGATGCGATCATCCAGAGAGTGCTGCAAGAGGCGCAGGCAAAACGTTATCTCGTCGATACCATCGAAACCACATTTCCTATTTTGAAAGTCATGCAGGAGTACAAGCTGCTTACGCCGTACTTCTCACAGCACCTGGGCTCATACCCGGACGAAGTCAAAGAAAAGGCGGACAAAGGGTTGGTTTATTGGGCGACCGATCGCGAATCGTATATCGGACTTGCCTATAACACCAATGTTGTTTCGGAAAAGGCGGCCCCGAAAAACTTTAACGATCTGCTCAACCCCGAGCTGAAAGGCAAAATCGGCTTTGCCACCTCTGACACAGGGAACCGGGTGATCGGCGCGATGCTGGCGACCAAAGGCCCGGAGTTCCTTTCTAAGCTCAAGAGCCAAGATGTTATTCTTCACGGGGTCTCCGGCCGGGCGATCGCTGATATGGTTGTCTCCGGCGAGCTCGGATTGTCTCCAACGGTATTTCTCAGCCATTCGCGCACCTCGATCTCGAAGGGCGCGCCGATCAAGTGGGTGGCGATGGATCTTGTCCCGACCAATGCCGGCGGAGTGGCCGTGCCTGCCAACGCGCCGCACCCCTATAGTGCGCTATTGTTCGCCGATTATTTGTTAAGTCCCGAAGGGCAGAAAATTCTCGGGAAATTCGGTCTCGACAGCGCCGTCAACAAGCCGCCGTTCAAGCGCTACTATGCCGAAGCCGGTATGACCGTGGAGCAGTACGAGAAAGAAAATGCAAAATGGGAAAAGCTGTTGCGCGACATCGGCAAAAAATAGACCGACCATACGGGAAATCCGAAATTCGAAGCACGAAATTCGAAACAAATGGAAGAAGAGTAATCCAAAATTGTAATTTCGAAATCCGAAACACGCAGGCTTCGAATAACTATAAACTTAAAAATTTCAAAAGGCTGAGTCTGGAAAAGTCTTGCTTTATCTTGTTTTTTGAACATCAACATTGTTTCGGATTTCGAAATTCGAATTTCGGATTTTTAATCTAGTATGGTTCAGCCGCGCAATGCTTCTACCGTCGTTCTTTTGAGGCCCGGCGATAACGGCGATTTTAAAATTCTTCTGACCCGCCGGCCGCCGCAGATGCGATTTCTCGGCGGTTATTACGTCTTTCCCGGCGGCGCCGTTCATCGAGACGATTATTCATCCAAGGTACTAGAAAGATGTCGCGGGCTGTCGGCGAATGATGCCCGAAGGATTCTCGGTACTGATGACAATGCCAACCAGGCGCTGGGGCATTGGGTCGCGGTTGTCCGAGAGCTCTTCGAAGAGGTCGGCGTGCTTCTTTGTCTGACGGAATCCGGGGATGACCTCGACTTGCGCGATTCAGAAGCCAAAGATCGAATCGAGCGCAAGCGACAAGCGATCGTGAAAAACGAGTTGGATTTCGGCTCGTTCCTGAAGTCGGAGAATCTAGTTTGCGATCTCTCTCGGGCGGTTTACTTCGATCATTGGGTGACTCCACAGATTTATTCGATGCGCTTCGATACCCGCTTTTACATAGCCAAGCTGCCATCGTATCAGATCCCACTGGCCGCTTCGGAAGAAGTCATCGACAGTTTGTGGCTTTCGCCACAACATGCCTTGTCGCGAATCAATCGGCATGATTTCCCACTTCTGCCGCCGACCACAACTGTGCTAGCCGAGCTTGGGCGAATCGGCAGCTGGCGAGGCTTACAGGACCGTTTTCACTTGGTTTGATGCAGATCATGCTCTATCTAAATTACCTGCTTTTCGTCGCCTTAATGTTGAAAAGGTCGGTCGTTTATATATAGTGAAGGAATTGCTAACGATAGTCTAAAAAGGAGGAATCGTCATGATCGAAGTCGGTAAACAAGCTCCTGATTTTGAACTGGCCAGTCACCTGGGCGGAACCAAGTTTACGCTGGGCCAGTTTAAGGGGCAGAAAAATGTCATGTTGGTGTTCTACCCGCTGGATTGGACCCCGACTTGAACCAAGGAAATACCGGGCTTGGAAGCTCTTAAAGAAGAGTTCAAAGCCTGTGACACCCAAGTTATGGGTGTAAGCGTTGACAGCAGATTCTCCCACGACAACTGGGCCAAGTCGTGCGGCGGTGTGTCATTCCCGCTGCTACAGGATTTTCATCCCAAAGGTGAGATGGCCAAGAAGTTCGGCGTTTTTCTCGAGGATAAGGGAATCACCGACCGCGCCACCGTAATCATCGATAAGCAAGGTGTGGTTCGTTACGCAAAATCCGTGACTCCTGCCGGCGAAAGAAACCCGAAGGAGCTTTTGGCGGAAGCGCAAAAAGTAAACAACGAAAAGCGTTAATCAGCTATGCAGTTAGAACTGTATTTCTACAATGAGTGCGGCTTTTCCCAAAGCGTGCTGAATTGCATGACCAACTTGGGCTGCGAAGATAAGGTCATCAAGAAGAATATTCGGGAGAATCCCGAATATGAGAAGGAGTTAATTGCGCTCTGTGGCGCAAAAACGGTTCCCGTTCTCGTGATCGACGGTAAGCCGCTGCGCGGTTCCGAGGAAATCAGCCAGTATCTTGTAGGAAAATTTCTCTAAGCAAGAGTAAGTAGTGAAACCAAAAGGGAGCGGAATTTTCCGCTCCCTTTTTTTTCGGTCAAACCTGAGCATCTTCAGGTCTAAGATCCGCAATCTGAGATTCTTTGCGGATCCGATGATCACTCCCACCGTTTCATTTTGGTGAAATCGTAATTCACCGACGAGTCGCTCTCGAAGCTCCACAGCGCCCGCTCTTTGCTGAACTTTCCGTCAAAGGCGGCGTCCAGGAAGCTAGTGATCTGCTTCCAGGCGGCTCGCGCCGGTTCCGGACGAAAACGGCCGGGCATGGTATCGTTGAGAAAACCATGCGGCGCATCGGGATACACGCGAACGTCAAAACTTTTCTTCGCTCTGGCTAACACCTCGATCATTCGTATGATGTTATTTAACGGAATCAGATTGTCGAGTTCGCCAAAGACTCCTACCATGGGACACTTCATCTGCTCGATTAGCTTGTCGATGGGTTCAGGCCGGCGTGGATCGGATTTCCAATCGGCATCGTAAACAGCGCCGTAAAGCACCGCGGCGGCGCAGATGTAGTCGCGCTTGGCCGCCATGAGAATCGGCTGTCGGCCGGTCTGACACACGCCGGAGATCGCGATTCTCATCGTGTCGGCCTCAGGCACTGTACGTAAATAGGCGACCACCGCATCGATGTCTCCCAGCACTTGTTCGTCGTCCAGGTCACATCGATCGTTACCCGCTGCCAACGCGGCGCGATCGCCGGTAAAGCGAGAGAAAAGATCCGGTGCGATCGTCACATATCCGGCCTCGACGAATTTCTCTGCCAGATCCGTTGTGTGTTGCACGATGCCGTAGCGCTCGTGCAGGTGAATGACCGCCGGGCGTTTGCCGGCGCCGGCCGGCTTACCGAGAAAGCCGTCCATGCGATCGTCGATTTTAATGCGAGTAAGCATACATTGTCTCTCCTACTATGGTGAGGCGCTAAGATAATTTTTCGAACCGAGCCAGTCAAAGCTCGATCGACTGCTCAGAATGGCTCATTCCGCCAAGATCTTCTTTAGTCGCGCGATCGTCTCCGGCGACTGATTTACCGCTTTCTTAGCCATTGCTTCCAGATCTTCGCCACTAATATACTCCACATCCCACTCGCGTTTTTTGGCATCGGCGAGAAACTCCGGGTCGGCGATCATTTTAGCGTAGCCATCGCGAAGCGTTTTGAGTCTTTCAGCCGGCATATTCGGCGGCGCCATCAGCGGCCGCCCGATGGCGCCGGGTGAGAGCAGCACCGACGCAAAACGTTTCAGTTCCTCGGGAGTTTTGTGCTTGTCCATCAGCTCATAGATCGTCGGTGTATCCGGAAACAGAGGATCGCGTTTTTGGCCGCCTTGCACCAGCGCGCGGACAAATCCTTTCTTCAGCCACGAGCGGCCGGGGTCGCGCAGGAACGCCTCTTTGGTGATCGCATAGCAGTGAACCTCGCCTCGTTCGATGGCCACTTCAACATCCCGGTTCCCCGGATAGCCCAATACGATTTGAATGTTCGCGCCGAGCGACTCATCGATGAATTTTGGGAAATAGTGGCCGGTGGCGCCTGTGCCTGTGGTGCCGCAGCGCGGCGGCTGCGATGCTTTCTGAATATCCTCAATGCTTCGATAAGGCGTATCAGCGCGCATTGTCAGTACTTCGAAATT
>JAICEJ010000393.1 GCA_025924215.1 Candidatus Binatia bacterium | reverse complement strand
GGCCAAAATGCGGATCGACGCCCGGCATCTTGGCGACATCGGCGCCGGTCAGAACGACGGCCACGCCTTTGACTGCCTCGGCTTTGGTTTTGTCAATGCGCGTGATGCGCGCATGCGCATACGGACTGCGCAAAACCGCCACATGCAGCATGCCCGGCATTTCAATGTTGCCGACATGCAATACCTGCCCGGTCACCTTTTGACTTGCGTCTTTGCGGAATACCGATTGGCCTACGACCGCGAAATTCGCCATTGAGTCACCTTCACACAGAGACGCGATCGCTTAATTGCAGGATCGCCTTTTTGACAAACACACGAACCATCTTGCGCTTGTACCACTCGGAGCCGCGCATGTCTGACGAAGGCGATATTTGCTCGTCGACAACGTCGAGCAACTTGTCTATGACGCTGTCATCGACTGACTGATCTTTTACCAGATCCAATCCTTCGATGAGCAGCGGTGTCGCAGCAACGCCGCCTAACGCCAATCTGAGCTCCTGAAAGCGGCCGTCTTGTCGGATTGTCAGCGCCGCAACTCCCAAACAAGGCCAATCGTTGCCGGACAGCGAGCTGTATCTGAGATAAACCGCTTTGCTATCCGGTGGCATGAAAGGAATTTTTACATCGACGATAAGCTCGCCGGGTTCCAATGCGGTTTCGTAAAGGCCACGGAAGAAATCTTTGATAGGTATGCTTCTCGAGCCGTTAGGGCCCAAGGCGTTGACCACCGCGCCCAGAACCAGCAACGGCGGCGGTGGATCTAGACGGTAATCGGCATGAGCGAGATTGCCGCCCACTGATGCGGTTTGCCTGACCCGGACATTGCCGATTTTGCTGAACGCCTCCGCCACGACCGGGAATGACTGGCGAATGGGCGGCGAGAGCTCCACACTGCGATGCGTCGTCAACGCGCCGATGCGCACGCCATCGCTTTCTCTAGATATTTGATCTAATCCCGAAACTGACTGTAGATCGACGAGATACGGATAGTGCAGCGCCCGTTGCTTCATCAAGATGATTAAAGTTGTGCCGCCACCTATAGGCCGGGCGTCATCGCCGTGCTTGGTCAGCAGTTTGATGGCTTCATCGACCGAGCGCGGTTGCAACAATTCAAATGAACGGATCGTCATTACGCTTCCTCAATCACAGTGATGTTTCTATCCTTGCCGGTTCCGAGAAGTCAACACTGATCGATTCACCGCACAGACCCAGAGAACGCTGAGTCGGAGAGTTTCGGAATAATCTATATGCACTTTGTGCCTCTGCGGTTTCAAAGGATGCGAATGGTTGACAGGCGCTCCCAGGTTTGAGAAGAATCGCTCAATTAGGAGGGCCGTTGATCATGTTTGCAAGCATCAGACACATTGCTGTGATGACTGAGAATTGGAATCGGATGGCGAAATTCTACCAGACAATTTTCGGCATGAAGAAGATTACCAACGGCATGACCGATGAAACGGGCACTTACAATAAGGACCGGGGGCATCTAAGCGATGGCGTCATCGGCTTGGCTTTGTTGCAGCGCCAACCTGGATTCCGATCCGGCCTCGATCACTTCGGCTTTGCGGTAGACGATGTGCAGTTAGTGCGTGACCGTCTAAAGCAGCACTATCCCGATGTCTACATTGCGCAAAGCCAGAGCCACGTACCGTTCGCCGGCTTGCGAAGCCACGACCCCGACGGCAATCAGTTCGATCTCTCGCAGAAAGGCATGGACAACGTTCGCGAAGGTTATGTCGAATTCGGCTGGGAACAACCGCGCTGGATCAATCATCTGTGCATCCGCAGCGGACGGCCCGCTTATATTGCCGAGTACTACCAAAAAATTTTCGACTTGAGGCCAGTTGAAGGCGTGTCCGGCGATAACAGCTACTATCTAAGCGACGGCAAGGTGAGCTTGGCAATTCGCCCATGGGACATGGTGGCATATCGGGGCTTGATGGCCGGCCTGGATCATTTTGGTTTTAAGGTTGACGACCTAAACAAAACTAAAAAAGATCTTGAAGCGCTCGCCGCGGACGAGCCCAAGGCGGGCGCACGAAAAATCGCGATCGGGCGGGACGGCGAGGTGCGCGAGAAAAACTTGGAGGGGTGCAAGCTTTGTAAGCACGCCATCTCTGATCCCGATGGAGTATTGCTGGATTTGACAGACTGAGTTCAGCCAAGCCGGACACATTCAAGGGGATTCCTCGCAGCGCTGCTCTGCAGTGCGTTCGCTGAGACGGATGAACCCAGTGCCATTACGGACCGAACACCTATCGGATCGAAGGCATCTCAACGATGAGTCGCCCTATGAGGCACAACCTCTGCTCAATGTGGCAACTTCTTTAAAGCAGCTCATCGAGAGCTACGATCCCAATTTACTGCTGAGCGAAGCTTCTACGCCCTCTCGTTTCTGGTATTCAGATTCACGCGTTCTCGAATTGGAACAGCAGACCGTCTTCTCCCTATCCTGGCAAATGGTCGGCCGCGCGGAGCAATTTCGCGAACCGGGCCAATACATTACGTGCGACGTTGCCGGCGAACCGATGTTGCTCGTCGCAGGCCATGACGGCGTTGTACGAGGATTCTACAATGTTTGCCGCCACCATGCCGCCGCAGTGATGCCTGAGCCGCAAGGACGCGCCGAGCAACTTCGCTGTCCTTATCATGGGTGGACCTATAACCTGGAGGGGGCGCTGGTCGTGACACCGGAGTTCGGCGGCGTATGCCATTTTGATAAATCACGCAATGGGCTGGCGCCCGTCCAAACGGCAATCTGGCAAGGCTGGGTCTTCGTAAAACTCGTCTCAAACGGCCTGTCACTTGAAGAGTTCCTCGGCGAAGATCTTACTCGACAAATTCAGAAATTGAAGCTTGAGCAACTTTCTTGGTTCGAGCGCCGCTCTTATACCGTCAGATGCAATTGGAAAGTTTTTATCGATAACTATCTCGATGGCGGCTATCACGTGCCGCACATTCACGGCGCCTTGAACAGCGTTCTCGATCACAGCGCGTACTCGATCGAAAGCGGCGATCGCTTCTGTCTCCAATCGAGTCCGATCGTCAGTGGGAAAACCGATGCTCAGACATCAGAAACGCGTAAGGGACAAGCTCGATACTACTGGATCTATCCCAACTTCATGATCAATTGGTATGAAGGCGTGATGGACACGAACCTAGTGCTGCCGCGCGGCAACAATAGAACCGAAGTCATCTTCGACTATTATTTCACCGACGTGTCAGCCACCGCCCGAGAGAAAAATCTTACCAGCGTCGCGGTGAGCGAGCGAATTCAAGACGAAGACGTGACGATCTGCGAATCCGTGCAGCGCGGCCTTTCATCCCGCTCTTATTCGACCGGACGGTTGTCGGTGCGGCGCGAAGCGGGCGAACATCTCTTTCACAGGCTTTTGCATGCCGATCTAAAAACAGGCTTGCCCAACGATGCTGCAAACACAGCGAAAGACCATTAGAAAGTTAACGAAATTTTCTATATGAAAACAGCTACCAAAAAAGTTTGGCAATCCAATTGAGTGCACCGCTGAATAACTTCGGCTAAGCCTTGCCGCTGGATAAGGATCTGCCAGTTTTGCTAAGCCTAAGAATTCGTCGTAAACTTCTTCCGTTCGGCGAAGGAATTTGCAATGCCGCCCCGAATATTTATTGACGGTCAAGCCGGAACGACAGCGCTACGGATTCGCGATTGGCTTGCCGGCCGCGATGATCTTGAAGTGATGCTCCTACCCGAGGAACTGCGCAAAGATCCGGCCATGCGCCAGAAGACACTGCGAGATGCGGAAATCGTTCTGCTTTGCCTTCCCGACGATGCCGCAAAAGAAGCTGCAGCTTGGCTGGCGGATTCCCGCGTAAGGATTCTCGACGCCAGCACGGCGCATCGCGTAGCGGATGGTTGGGTGTACGGCTTGCCTGAATTGACGAGCGGCCAGCGCGAACGCATTGCGCAGGCCCGTCGCGTCGCCAACCCGGGTTGTTACTCCTCGGCGGTGATCTTACTGGTGCGCCCGCTGGTCGATGCCGGTCTGATAGCCGCCGATGCGGCGTTCTCGGTCCACGCTCTTTCCGGCTATTCGGGCGGAGGTCGCTCGATGATTGAGCGCTGGGAGAACCCGACCGGATTGTTGAGAAACCTACCGTACGAAGCGCCTTATAGCGTCGGCAAACTCCACAAGCACATACCCGAGATCATGCGTTGGAGCGGACTCACCAACGAGCCGCAGTTCATCCCCGCGGTCGGGCCTTTTCGCTGCGGCATGCGAGTGCAGGTGATGATCCCCGCCAAAGTCTTGCCGAAATCCGGCGCCGGCCGGGCAATGTTTGAAACTCTCGCGGCGCGCTATAGCGGTGAAGCCTTCGTCCAGGTTGAGCCATTGAGGGATGCCAACGATACCGATGAATTTACTTTCGATCCGCAAGCCCATAACGACACGAATCGAATCTCTCTGCACGTGTTGACACACCCTTCCGGGCATGTGGTGCTCGTTGCCCGCCTCGATAATCTTGGCAAAGGCGCCGCTGGAGTGGCAATTCAGAATTTAAATCTCATGCTCGGCGTGCCGGAGAAAACCGGCTTGCCGGTTTAGGACAAGCCCAGACGCTTCTCCGCGGCGCGCGCATTGGGAACAATTCGCACCGGGCCCGGGATAAACGGCAGTAACAGACGGAACAGCCTGGCAAACAGCCAGAAAACTTTTTCTCTAGGTCCATTCCACTTCAAACCGTACGCCCTGCGCAATCGCTCGGGCAGTAATCCCGCCGTCACCACCCGAAACAGCGGCGCCGCCGGACGCAAAATCCACGGTGTTGGATAGACAATGTCATGCGCTAGAGATCGGGCGCTCGGCCCCACCGCAATCGTGTTGCCCCGTATCATTTTATCGAAGTAGGCGCTGAATTCGCCCAATGACCCAGGTACGATCGCATTAGGGATATCGAACAGTTCGGCGAGTTTTTTCGACTCTTCGTAGTAGCGGGCCTTTTCCTGGAGCGATAGAGGCTTAACGAAAAGATCGTAGGCCACCATCGCGGAATCGATCAG
>JAICEJ010000392.1 GCA_025924215.1 Candidatus Binatia bacterium | reverse complement strand
TAGACCGGCTGCTTCTGTAAAAACGCCCAGAGCGGCGCAAATAAGTTCATCAAAAGCACCAAGATCCAGATGCGGCCGCGAAACACGTGTAATCGGCAATCAATCCTCCCAGCTGTTGCCGAAAACATAATGGCCCGGAAGAAATTCAAAAGCGACGGTGAGGGCGACCCACACTGTTCCTACCACCAAAGCTTCGAGTCTGTCCTTGGGGCCAATCCATGAGATTGAGAAGAAGGCAACGAGAATAATTGCTGCGCACAGAATAGCCGTGCTTCCGATATATCCTCCCTGCTCACCAAAGCGCGGCATAATTAAGACTTCGCGAATCGCACCGTTTAACAGAGCGATAAGCAGCAGTAAAAGCCAAATTCCAAGAGCTCTCAAAAAACATGGAAATCTCGGGTGTGCTTGTCGGATCGAGTCTTCCAATCGTGTGCCGGTCGCGAGCGAGTATTGGTGATGAGTAGTGTAGGTCCAAAAACTAGCCATTCCATCTGAGTATAGCCATAACAGACTGCTGAGCTTTCTTGTCCATCTGAGGGATTTTGTCGGCTGCGTCATCGCCCAAGAAAACGGAATTGACAGAGACTTAGATTAATCGTGCTTGCGGTAAGGTTGTATTTAGCGATAACTCATACGAAAGCCTAGACGCTACGATCCAGCTTGGAGGTATCGAGAAATGCGACGAAGCACTGATCGAATTTTGACCACGCACGTCGGTAGTCTTCCCCGACCCGCCGATCTGCGCGAAATGTGGTCGAAGCAAACTAGCGCTTCGGCGGAAGACGCGCTGCAGGCGCGCTTGCGATCCGCCGTCGCGGAGGTGGTGATCGCTCAGAAGACGGCGGGGATCGATATTCCCAACGATGGCGAGTTCGGCAAGCCGATGCGCGCGGCATCGGATCGCGGCGCCTGGGGCAATTACATCTTCAACCGTGTCTCTGGCTTCCTCCCGACTCCGCCCGAAGCGGTTGCGCCGGATACGGCGGCGCCGGGAGCGCCGATGCGCATCGTCGGAGTGCGCTGGGAGCAACGGGAGTTCGCCGAGTTCTACGCCGACACGGGACTGGGAGCGCCAAGCACCGCTGCCAGCCGCCCCATGTGCGCGGGGCCCATCGCCTATACCGGACATCAAGCGCTGCGCCGCGACCTTGCGAACTTACGAGCGGCGATGGACGAGGCCGACGTCGAAGCGGCATTCGTCGCATCCATCGCTCCCGGCAGTCTGGAGATGTTCTGTCGTGGTCAGAACAGCTACTACACCACAGCTGAGGCATTCATTGAAGCGATCGCCGCTGCTATGCGCGAAGAGTATCGCGCGATCATAGAGGCTGGTTTCATCTTGCAACTCGATGACCCCGGGTTGCCGGGCGCCTGGGATATGTTGGACCCACGGCCGAGCATGAGCGAATACAAACGCTATGCGATGCTGCGGGTGGAAGCTCTCAACCGTGCATTGGAAGGCGTTCCCGAGGATCGAGTTCGCTATCATATTTGCTGGGGTAGCTGGCATGGGCCGCATACGACAGACATCCCCTTGCGCGACATCGCCGATGTGATGCTCAAGGTCAAAGCGCAGGCGTACTTGACCGAAGCCGGCAACGTGCGCCACGAGCACGAGTACAAACTATGGCGGGACATTAAGTTGCCGCCCGGGAAGATCCTCATTCCCGGCGTGGTGAGCCACGCAACCCCGGTCGTTGAACATCCCGAGTTGGTGGCGGATCGTATTCTCGCCTTCGCAAACATCGTCGGCCGCGAGAATGTTATAGCCGGGACCGACTGCGGTCTTGGCGGCCGGGTGCACCCCCAGATCGCCTGGGCAAAGCTGCGCGCGCTATCCGAAGGCGCTGAGCTGGCGAGCAAGAAGTTGTGGGGCGCATGAAGCAACTTGGATATATCCTGACTTCATCGATAAGAGCTCTTGCCAAACTGCGGCAATGGGAGTTGTAGATGCCGGCCTGGTAATTCGCAGGAACGAATTGGCGTGCTAAAGGCATGCAAGACGATTTGAAAATTATTGGTGTACGCTGACCATCGACGACGAATTTCATCAAATCAAAATCCTATCGCAACTCCGTCGCTCGATTCGTTCAGAGTGAACTCGGGCCGGCTGGCGCCGGTCGCGCCACCCGTTCGTCTCTTATTCCCATACCGCGACATCTGAAGCAGCCGATCGTCATAGGACAACCTAATGAGGGTCATAAGAAAAAAATATTGGCCAACCGCTGTTGCATCAGATACTGGATAAGTTCCACACCAAGCTAGAGACTCGAGGACTGCTTTCCTTTGTCGGACTGGCTATCGAGCTGTCGATAGCCGGCTCGCATGCGGCTGAGGGAGCGGGTTTTCAGTTTCCGCGTCGGGCTCTAAAGCAGTTCCCTCTCATTTACACTTAAACCCGCAAAGGAGGTCGCTATGAGAATTTGGCGATGGGTCTATGTGAGCAGTCTCTTGCTCACTCTCGTGGTTGGACTCGGGGTCGCAAATCCGTTGCCCGATATGGACGTAAAGGATTCCCGAGTTCCTCAATACGTTGTCGATCCGTTCTGGCCGAAACCGCTGCCCAACGATCCGAAAACCGGTAAGCCCTGGGTGACGGGTGAAGTCGCTGGAAGTTGCGTCGACTCGCGCGACCACATCTTCACGGTCAACCGTGGTTACAATAACGGTCTGGTCTCGCCAGAGACACTTGTCGCGGTCGCGTCCCCGCCGGTGGTCGAGTATGATCCACACGGCAACGTGGTGAACGCATGGGGTGACCCGGCGGTCCTGCCGAACGGCGTCCACGGTTGCTTCGTCGATTATCAGGACAATGTCTGGATTGCCGGCAACGGCGATGGCATCGTCCAGAAGTACTCGCGCAAGGGCGCACTGCTACTGCAGATCGGCACGAAGGGAGTCTGCGACTCGCCGACAAATGCATGCGGCGCACCGGGTTCTAACTCGAGCACCACGCTCTTGAATCAGCCGGCCGATATGGCGGTGGACCCGACCAACGGCGATGTCTACATCGCTGACGGCTACGGCAACCACCGTGTCGCGGTCTTTGACGCCGAAGGAGTGTTCCTCCGACAATGGGGAAGCGCAGGCACGGGTCCGGGTCAGTTCGGAGTTGGCGGCGGCGGTCATCCGCATTGCATCGTTCTTGGCAACGACAGACTCGTGTATACCTGCGACCGTGGCCAGGATCGCATCCAGGTGTTCGATAAGTTAGGCAACCTGGTAAAGATCATTCCGGTGATCCCCGGAACCGGTTCCGTGATCCCCGATACCGGGATGGCTGGTATAGGAACAGCCGGATCGGCATGGGATGTCGAATTTTCCCCCGACAGAAGGCAGGAGTTGATGTTTAACGCCGATGGCGGCAACGAGGTCGTTTGGACCTTCAACCGCTTGGCTGCTCTGGCAGGCGCCGCTCTCACTGCGAAGCCCGGTCAGGGAATTCTCGCCGGCTTCGGGCGTCCCGGTCACAATGCGGGAGAGTTCACATTCCTGCATACGGTCGCGGCGGATTCGAAAGGCAACCTTTACATCGCAGAGACGGTCGGCGGCCGCAGAATTCAAAAGTTCGTGCCACGGCGCGGCAAAGGAAACGACCTCCATGTCTTCACTCCAGCCGGCAATCCGGACCAGCTGTTGCCTCACTACGATCCGGTGAAGTAATCGCATCGCCTGCCGGAAGAGATGGCGCTTCCGGCGGGCCTCCCCTGGAGGTACGAGTGATGACATTTCGCCGTGGGATTCTGTTTAACGCAGTTGCGTTGGGCATTTATGTTGCTTCGGCGCCGGGGCCGGTTGGGATTTCGCGGCTGGCGAGCGCGCACGAGTTCACGATGGAGAGCCTGATAAATGCGTTCGTCAAGATTGACTCGCACGAGGCCCATCTAATTGCACGGGTGCCGCTCGAGATCCTCAAGTCGGTCAAGTTCCCTGTGAGTGGTCGCGAAATCGATCTCACCGCTGCCGACGCCGCAATCCAGCAGGCGCTGACGCAGCTCGGCCGCGAGATCACGATCTGGGAGGCCGGGCGGCCGCTGGTGATCTCCCGTGCTCTGGGTCGCCTGACCTTGCCATCGGACCGCTCATTCGAGAGCTACCCGGATGCGGTCGCCCACGTTGCTCGGCCGATAACATACGGCACGAGCATCTTTGTCGACCAGGGTTACCTCGATGTCCACTTCGCGTATTCCATCAACTCGCCGAATTCCCATTTCATGATTCAAACGGCGGTCGCGCCTGAGCTGAAGAGCTATCTCAAGTTTGCGATCCGGTATCTGCCGCTCACTGATGAGGGCCGCGCGATGATGATTACCAGCCGTTCGGGTCGAGTTGCGCTCAACCCGACGTGGTATCAGGCTGCCGCCGGATTTGCGACGCTCGGGATTGTGCACATTCTAAGCGGCATTGATCACCTGCTTTTCCTGCTATGTCTACTCATCCCGGTGCGAGGCGTTGGCGAGATCCTGCGCATCGTCACTGCGTTCACAATCGGTCACTCGATAACGCTGGTTGGCTCAGCCTACGACTTGGCTCCCGCGGGCGCGTGGTTCCCACCGTTGGTCGAGACACTCATCGCGGCATCGATTCTGTATATGGCGATTGAGAATATTCTGAGTCGCAACCTTCGCGCACGATGGCTGATTGCCGGAGTCTTCGGCCTCGTTCATGGATTCGGGTTCGCCTATGGTTTGAAAGAGAACTTACAATTCGCCGGTAAACATCTTCTGGTCTCGCTTTTCTCGTTCAATGTCGGGATCGAGATCGGAAAAATTCTTGTCCTAATCATCACGCTACCCCTGCTTGCACTTCTTCTGCGGCGCGTGCTCGTCGGACCCGCCGGCATGATTATCCTTTCAACAATCGTGGCTCACACCGCCTGGCACTGGATGATCGAGAGAGGTGATGTGCTGTGGCAAGTCGAGTGGCCAGAGCTCGACGCAGCCGGCATCACCATCTTCGCTCGTTGTTTGGGGGGACTTCTGATTGCAGGGGGCGGAGTCCGTTTTTTGGCAAGACGAATGCGTATCGCACGCCCGCCGAC
>JAICEJ010000391.1 GCA_025924215.1 Candidatus Binatia bacterium | reverse complement strand
TTGCCCTCAAGATTTTCCACGCCTTTCAGCGGCTTCCTGGTACCCTTCTGAGGAATGCCCACAGGATCTAATACAATGAAGCCATTCATAGGTTGCTGCCCTCCCTTTTCTTATACGCTCTGCTAAAAAGCATGATACGTCTATCTCTTTTTTAGACGAAATTTACATGGAGATATCGTGCGTCGTTCCGCAGTCCCCAGGTGCTACTTTTGTCTCCATACCCGGTCTTTGAGGTATCCGTGAGCTCCTATAGCCGCGGCTGCACCATCACCAGCTGAGGTAATCGCCAGCCCCGCGGATTCCGTTCGTAAATCTCCTGCCGCGAACAAACCGGGGAGCTCAGTCCGCATCCAGCCATCAGTTGGCACCCGATTATCGTGATCCAACCGCAGAAGGTTTTTCAAAAAGTCCGTGTTCGGCTCCAGGCCTGCATATATGAACATCCCGGCGAGCTGAACTTGAGATTTTTCTCCGGTGAGGGTATCGCGAACCGCGGCACCCGTAACTGCGTCATCTCCCTGGATCTCTTCCACCGTCGTATTGTAGCGCGCGGATACTTTAGGATGGCTGAGCACTCTTTGCTGGAGAGTCTGCGGAGCGGAGAGCGTTCTTTGATCGTGAAACAAGATCACTTGAGAGGCGTGGTTTACCAGGGTTAACGCTTCCTGCAGGGCGTAGCTCCCTCCGCCGACAACTCCGACCACTTGATCGGTAAACAGAGGTCCGTCGCAACTGGCGCAATTAGAAACCCCTTGCCCACGCAGTGCTCTCTCACGCGGCACGCCCAGATCCTTTGGATGAGACCCGGTAGCGACGATTACCGCTTTGGCGCGATAGATGCCTTCAGCGGTGTTCACTTGCCAGGACGATTCCACCGCCTCAATGCTTTCGACCTCGGCCATTTGAAACTCAGCACCATATTTAGCGGCTTGCTCTTGCATTAGTGGACCAAGCTCATACCCCGGCACGCCGTTCGGAAACCCGGGAAAGTCCTCGATGCTCTCGACATTCACCAAATTACCGCCGGGCGCAAAGCGCTCAATGACCATTGTTGAATGTCCGAAGCGCGCCGCGAACAATGCAGCGCTAAGACCAGCGACTCCTCCGCCGATGATAACAATGTCGAACTCGGATCCTTCGCTCATGTCGCTCTCGACCGTAACCGCTCTAGCAGATCATATTTCTGACGATTGGCCGGATATCCTCTAAGTTTTCGAGATTCTCAACCAGTTCGACAATCCTGTCGGCCTTTTCTTTAGTCTGGACCAGCAACGCCTGACCGTAAAACTTTTCCAGGCGCTCTTCCCGTTGCATCGGGTTACCCGGAAAACCCATGGGCGATCCCGACTCGCCCTTCAACGTGCGACCGTCTTTTAATTGGATTTCGCATTTCGCATAACCGAAGATGGGGCCGCGTTCCGGAATCTCGTCGTCGCTGTACACGTCCACTTTTTTAGCCAGTTCGACAACTTCTGCCCATTTGCCAAAAGGCGGAATATTCTGGTGATAAGCTTTGATCCGGTTTTCTCCCACGACCAACGCCAGACCCACGCCGAATCTGGCGCTGAACTGCGCGCCGAAAATATCCTTGACCTCTTCACCTTTGATCGTGCCTACCATCCACAGATTTCGGATGCTGCCCCAGAGCTTGATGCGTTCAATATTTTCCGGCTTGAGGTCGTATTTCCCCTTCATCTTATAGATAATGTCGAGCATGCCGTACTGGCCCGCGCAACACGAGTATGGTTTCATAGCCGCTTTGGTCGTATACCAGTCCTTACCCAGGTCTCGCGTAATCGCATGCATGTCATTCTCGTCCCCGGAGTGGCACAAAACAAAGCCCTTCTTGCCTTCAAGAGCTTCCCTTGCAGCCGTCATTCCTTCCTTTGCTAACAACGCCGATCGAACTCCGCTCGCCGCCGCAAAGCCGGCATGACACCTCTTGATCGCGCCGCCGGTGGTCTGGCTGTGCTGGAAGGTTCCAGCCGCCTGGCTCACGGTAATCCCAATCGCATTCTCGCTCTGCCATTCGTTCAACCGCAGAATTTTACTTGCGGCTGCGCTTCCAGCGAACGGACCGATCGTCCCGACCTCGTGAAAACCCCGTTTCAAGTGCCCCGGCTTTGTGGCGGCGCCGACACGATTGGAGACTTCGTAACCCGTGATCCAAGCCTCGAGAAACTCTCTCCCACTAATGATTTCTTTTTCCGCCAACGCCATCGTCGCGGCCGTACAAGCGCTCACGGCATGCCCCGCGCCGGCATTGATCATGTCGTCGAAGTCCCAACCGTGGCCGAAGGAAGCATTTATAAAGGCGGCGTTAAAAGGGTTGGTTCGGTCTCCATAATTGACCACCGTTGAATCGGGCGAGCCACCCATGGCGCGAGTATAACGAAGCGCAGCTTTGTTACTGTCCTGAATCGATCCGCCTAACATGCAGCCCAGGGTATCGAGAACAAGAATTTTCGAATAGTCGATGACTTCGCGGGGAATGTCCACCCATTTCAACTCCACCATCCATTTGGCCAGGTCGCTCGTCTCATTCATGAAGCGCTCTCCTCTATATTGAATGCTGGTATCGAATCGAACGGGCAAGTGATAAACGCTGAAAACTCATATCCCATTTTCAGGGTGCTCACAATCCTAACCGGATGACGCTCACAATAGCGGCTCACACGAAGCGGCGGAGTGCCACAACTCCGGTTCGCGCCAAGCTAAATAGACATTTGCTTAACACTAAGTTAAACGTACCATCGAGGAGCAAAGAAATGGCGAGTGACACGCAGCGCGATTTGTCGCTGGCATTAGTGGGAGACATTAATCTCGGCAGCCCAATCGAACCAGCGAACGTGCTCGATCTGGTGAGGGAAGATTTCGACGCTTTCGATATGAAAATCTGCAATCTCGAAGGGTGTCTTTTCGATCCCGACGTATTACTTCAGCATAAGCCGGGTTGGCGCCATTGCAATCGAGACTTTGTTAAGGTGCTCGCTGAACTCAAAATCAACGCCGCCGCTTGCGCCAACAACGTTCATTTCGGAGACGATGCAATCAAACAGTCTCTGTCTTTACTAGAGAAATACAACATCGGCCATGCTGGCGCCGGGATGAACGTAAGGGAAGCGCGGCGCCCCGCGATATTCGGAGCGAAGGATACAACGTTCGGTCTGCTTTCCTATACGTCGGTATTTTGGCCCATCGGACAGGCGGCGACTGAAAGCAAAGCAGGCGTTGCGAGTGTGAAAGTTTATACTTCGTATGAGCCCCATCGGCGGCTTTTTGAGATGCCCGGCGCGCCTGCGACGACGCTGACCCATCCCGATGAAAAGCAGCTCCAGGAAGTCAGGAACGACATCATCGAACTCCGCAAAAAAGTGGACGTCGTGATCGTCTATTTCCATTGGGGAGTTTCGGGGCAGTACGAAGTCTGCCAGTATCAGACCACCTTGGGACGGTCGGCTGTCGACGCCGGCGCCGATCTGGTGGTCGGAAGCCATCCGCACGTCATCCAAGCCGTCGAAATCTACAAAGGGAAACCGATCTTTTATAGTTTGGGTAATTTTATCTTCGGATCGGATTTTAAACCGGCTCGGGCATATCGAAATGGTTTGGTCGCCGTCGCAGAGCTACGCAATCATAAGATATCGACAGTTGCTGCCATTCCAAGCGCGCTCAACGAAAAAGAGCAGCCTGCTTTATTAGGACCTGACCAACCAGGATCAGCGGCAATTATGGACAACGTCGCTCGGCTGTCTTCCACGTTCGGCACAAAGTTAAGTCACGACGACAATCGATATCTATTGCTAGCAACATAGTATTCATCCAATTTACCTTACCAACCAATTTCAGTAAGGATGAATTCTCACCAGACCTCAACGTAAGACTCACTATCCAAAATGATTCGATAACCGCAGAGCGAGCGCAACCAGCGTTCGCACCGGATTCGCTGCCGAACTGAACGGCATCACCGACATATCGCAGACATAAAGATGCTGTGTGCCGACAACTCGCAAATCCTCGTCCACAACTGATTGCGACTCGATGGGCCCGTCATACCTTGTTCGGTGCGGCATGCGGAGGCTACCGGCGGCGTGGTGCACCGTGCCCCACCCGAAGCCTCTGCCGTCCATGCCATACCAGCTCTCGTTTAGTGGCCGGGCTTCGTGCCCGTCTTGCTGAAATTGCGAGAAAATTTGGTAGGTCACGTGATTGAGCACCGCAAAAATTTCATCGTAGCTTTTCTGCCAACCCGCAACCGCTGGGAAGCGCGATTGCGCCAGATGATCCATCCATTTCAAGTTTCGGAAATTTACTTGGGGCACATACCCGAACGGAGGAGCCGGTAGAACCTCGTTGGTGTTATCGAGACAGTTGCCGAAGCTGAACTTGATATCGACTCTGGAGGCGCCGCTGTTACCGTTGGACGTCGCACCGCCCGAATTCCTCTCCTTCGGATCATTCTCGCGGAGATGCCAGTATTCGTGGTTGATGTTCATCTCGACATTGAACGGATAGCGAATCTGGTTCTGCGAATCGCGCAAACCGCGCGAGTAGAAGACAATCTTGGCATGCGAATCTTTCGGGATCGGCACGTTGCCGATGTTAGTCACGAACGTGGTAATCTCATTGCTGGTCGGGTGGTCCGTGAGGCCGCGCCCAACCAGACTTTTCACGCCATCGGGCAGCCAGGGAAACAGGCTCGAGCGGCGCAACAGCTTCGGACTCTCGATGGAGCCACCGGCCAGCACCACTGTGCCGGCGTTGAAATTTCGTATCTGGCCGGTCAGGGTATTGCGCGTAACAAGCTCGAAACGATTGCCATCGGCATTCTGCACATCCTCGACGAAATGGTTCAGTAGAAGCTGGAGTCCCGGACCATCGCCATGGTTTACACCCGGAGTCAGGCCCGCCTGATTGATGAGCAGCTCGGCGGTGTTAAATACACCGGTGGGTTCGGTAAAAAATTGATCGCTGGGGACGCCCTCCGATGTCAGATAAGGCTGGTGCAGGGCGCGCGGCGTTTCCTGAATCGAAAAGTCCTGCGCCAACGGA
>JAICEJ010000390.1 GCA_025924215.1 Candidatus Binatia bacterium | reverse complement strand
GCCCGGCGCTTTTGTCGAGGAAAAGGAGAATTCCGCGGCATGGCACTATCGTTCGGCGGATCCTGAGCAGGCCCATTTTCTCGCCGCCGAGCTGACAGATCATCTGTTGAGCCTGATCTCCAAGACCGATCTTCACGTCCGACAGGGGAGCAAAGTGGTCGAAATCACCAACGCCGGGGTCGATAAGGGAACCGCAGCATTAAAATGGATCATCGAAAAAGATTACGATTTCATCATGGCTATCGGCGATGATCTGACCGACGAGGATTTATTCAGGGTTCTACCGGATTGGGCCGTCTCCATTAGAGTCGGCATGGCTGGCACCCTAGCGCAACACAATCTGCGCAGCGACGCCGAGGTGGCCGAACTGCTGCAATCATTGGCGCAGACTTCAGGAGTGTCGTTGAAAGCCAGTAAAGGTTCAGGCCGATACCCGAGTTGAGGCGCCGGTCCGGCAGGTCCGCAGGTTATTGATGGAAGAAAGTTTTGTTCAACATAGGGGCGCTTGCCACTGCGGGCGCGTGCGATTTGAAGTCGATGCAGCGCTCGACATCGATGCGCTGGAATGCAACTGCTCGATCTGCAGCAAAAGCGGTTTTCTTCACCTGATCGTGCCGCGATCACGATTCCGGTTGCTCCAGGGTTCCGCAGACCTGATAACGTATACATTCAACACCGGTGTCGCCAAGCATCTATTCTGTAAGACCTGCGGTATCAAACCTTTTTATGTCCCTCGTTCTAATCCCGACGGCTATAGTGTCAACGTTCGTTGCCTCGACACCGCGACCATTGGGCATGTGAACGTCAGCTCCTTCGATGGCAAAAATTGGGAGGCACACGGCGCCGATCTCGCCGTTCGATCATTGGAGCAGTGACAGGTTGAGGCTGCTGCGAGCGGTTGAAGGTAAGCGTTACCCTAATCCGACATTATTCGGATCCCGCGAGGCCAGCGAGCCCTACAGCCGTGGGCAATGGTACAGTGCCTTAAAGGCCACCCCGCATTCCCCTAAAGTGATATTTGGTACGTCGGGGCCTTAGAGCCAACTGCGTGCTCGACTGCCCACGGCTTCCGGTCTCACCATCCTCGCTCACTCCTGACAACGCTCAACTATTGTCGGATTAGCGAGACTTGATGGACAAAATGCGACGCAATTGATAAGGCATAAAGATCGTGTGGTTCATTAGTGGAGAATTGGTTGCCGATTGTATCGCAATAGCATGCAAAGTGTCGCTTCGGATATTGACGTTTTCCTCGTTCAACTCAGGAGGTGCAAATGGCTTATGATCTGTTAATCCGTGGTGGGCGCGTCGTCGATGGCTCGGGCTTGCCCTCTTACGTGGCCGATGTCGGCGTAAAAGGTGGCAAGATCGTGGAGGTTGGAAGGTTAACCGGCACAGCGGCGCGGACGATCGATGCCGGCGGGTTGGCTGTGTCTCCCGGCTTTATCGATCATCATACGCACTTGGACGCGCAGATGTTGTGGGATCCCTATGGAACTTGTGAACCGCAGCATGGTGTTACCAGCGTGGTCATGGGTAACTGCGGCTTATCGCTTGCCCCAGTCAAGAAGGGCGGCGAGGACGCCATTGTTAAAAGTTTCGTTCGAGTCGAGGCGATTCCGCGGTTCGCCCTGGAGCAAGGGGTGAAATGGGGATGGAACACCTACGGCGAATACCTCGATGCGCTCGAAGGGAAACTCGGTATCAATGTCGGCGGGCTGGTCGGCCATATCGCCATGCGCCACAACGTCATGGGTGAGGAGGCCGTGGAGCGCACGGCTACCGCCAAAGAAGTCCAGCAGATGCGCGGCTTGGTCTTGGAGGCGATGGAAGGCGGCGCCTTGGGATTATCGACCAACCGCAACGAGCGTCATATGCGCGAGGACGGCAAGCCGGTGGCGAGTCGTTTGGCCGATGATGATGAGCTGTTCGCGCTGTGCGATGTTTTGGCCGAGCGCAACGGTGGCGTTATCGAAACCATTTTGGGCCGCAACAAGATCGAACATTTCAAATTTTACCATGAGCTGGCAAAACGGACGCAGCGACCGGTCCTCTGGCAGAGCCTGCAACATCGATGGGCAGAGCCCACTCTGTGGCGTGAACAGCTCGACGCCGTAGAACCGATTTTCCGCGCAGGTTATCAAGCGTATGGCTTATCCCATACCGTGCCGCTCGTGCGCCATTTCGAGCTGAAGAACTGCCAGGTTTTTGATGAATTCCCAACCTGGAAAAATCTCATGTTCCTTCCTGTTGAGGTGCGCAAGCAGGCTTTTGCCGATGGCGAAACCAGACAAAAGTTGCGAGCCGATCTCGCCAATCCGGCGCCCACCAACTTTCACCGAAACTGGAACATCGTCCGGGTTGAAAAAGTGGTGAAACCCGAGAACGAGAAATACAACGGCAAGACAATCGTTGAGCTGGGGGCGATGCGCAATCAAGATCCGCTCGATGCCTTCCTGGATCTTGCGCTCGAGGAAGATCTCGGCACGGTTTTCTGGAATGCTAATAACGGCGGCGACATCGACGCTATGGGCGAGATCCTGCGCAGCCCATATGTGTTAATCGGAACTTCCGATGCAGGGGCCCATGTGCAGTTTGGCGCCGATTTTGGTTATTGCACCATCCTTCTGGGTATGTGGGTGCGCGAGCGTCAGGTAATGAGTCTCGAACAGGCCGTCCACAAACTGACATTCCATGTGGCATCGATCTTCGGCTTGCAGGATCGCGGTTTGTTACGGCCGGGTTATGCCGCGGACCTGGCGATCTTCGATCCCAAAACCGTCAACTCTCATGAACCGGAATGGGCTCATGACTATCCGGCGGGAAGCAAGCGTTTGATCCAGCGCTCGGTTGGAATGCACTATACCATCGTCAATGGCACGGTGATCCATGAAGACAGCCGCATGAGCGGAGACTTGCCGGGCCAGGTCCTGCGCGGGCCTCTCTACGGAGAGCAAAAGGTCGCGGCATAATCGGATGGGAGTGAGCTATATACCGGTTGCCCGGATTGGCGAGTTGGCGCCGGGTGTCACGAAAGAAGTCGACCTCGGCGGACGTCAGGTGCTGTTGACGTTCGCCGAGGGGAAATACTTTGCGTTCTCGAGGCAGTGTCCTCATGAAGACGCCGACTTGCAATCCGCCGGACAACTGCTGAACGGAGCCAAGTTGCGCTGCAACAACCATGGCTACTGTTTTGACCTCAAAACCGGCGAGTGCATGCTGCCTCAAGGAGGACCGCCGCTGACGGTGCTTCCGGCCGAGGAAAAAGGCGAAGATGTGTGCATTCGCCTGGAATGGTAAGTAAGCCCATCTTTTTGCCGCGGGATTGCTTCTGAGGCGCTCTGCGGTTCCGTTTCGCTCCACGACTGCCGATAGGGAATTTACAACCTTCTAACTGCAGCTCTGGTCAACTTTCGTGAGAAAAGGTAAATTTCCACATGGCTGGCTTGCATGCCTGCTCGTTGGATCGGCTGTTGAAGCGCAGAACCTCATGACACCTCACAGAAAATTTCGTTTACTGACTCTGCTCGGGCTCGGATTTTTATCTGTTGCTTTGGTCGGCCAGCTAAGCGCGCAAGAAAAGAGCTTCCTCTGGAAAGTGGATTCTGGCCAGAACAATCTTTTTATCCTGGGCTCGATTCATTTGCTGAATAAGGAGGCCTACCCACTCAAGCAGAGCATTGAAAACGCTTTTGAGCAGGCGAAGAAATTGGTTTTGGAGATCGACTTGCTCAGCGTGAACGCCGAAAAGGTTCAGCAACTGATGCTGCAGAAAGGTGCCAGTACCGATGGCACCGGGTTGCATCAGAATGTCTCCAAGGAAACCTACGAAAGTGTCGCGACGAGGGCCAAAGAGCTGGGTATCGATATTCGGCTGTTGAATTCTTTTAAGCCCTGGATTGTCGCCACGACCATGGCGGCGATGAAGCTGCAACAGCTGGGATTTGATCCGAGATTGGGTATCGATCGATACTTTGCCGAGCGCGCCATTCAATCCAACAAGCCCACCAGCGGCTTGGAAACTGCTGAATTTCAGCTCGATTTGTTTGATCAATTTTCGGCAAAGGATCAAGAACTCTTGCTGCGCCAGAGTATGAATGAGATGGACCATTTGGAACGAAATGTCTGGGAAATCGTGCGGGCGTGGAGAACTGGCGACGTCGACTCATTGGAACGACATCTCCTGGCGGCCATGCGCGACTATCCGGAGATCCATCGAAAAGTGATCGATGATCGCAACCGGCGCTGGCTGCCGCAGATCGAAGGCCTGTTATCGAGAGGAGAAAACGCGTTGATCGTCGTCGGCGCGGCTCATCTGGTTGGCAAAAACGGCGTCATCCAGTTATTGAAGGGCCGAGGCTATAGGGTGGAGCAACAATAATGGAAGCTGTAAAGACCTCCAACGAGATCAAGGTGGCAGACTGGATGACGGAGACAGTTTTGGCGGTTGAGATTTACGATAGTATTTCCGTCGCCCGCCAGCTCATGGCCAAGCACCGCGTCAATCAGTTGCCGGTGCTCGATCATGACCGTTTGATGGGGATTGTCACCGATCGAGACATCCGTGATGCCTATCCGACCAGCATGTTGATCGGACGCACTAAAGAGATCGACAAATTCGCCGAGTCCTATACCGTTGAGGAAGTGATGACGCATGATGTTTTTACGGTCGAACCTGAAACGCCGTTAGCCACCGCCGTGGCGTTGTTGCGCCATCATCGGATCGGCTCGCTACCGGTGGTCAAAGAAAAGCAGCTGGTGGGAATAATCACGCGCAGCGATATTTTGGACTTTGTTTTGAGCGGGGCCGGTATCAAGGGCTCAGGCGCGCGCAAAAAGGCGCGCAAGAAATCGCCAGCGGCAAAAAAGGGTAAACGTTCCAAGACCGCCAGGGTCCGCAGAGCCAGTAAGGTCCTCTGACAGATTCTCGAAACCCTTGCAAGCTATGCAAAGAACTTGAGGCGAGCTCGGTGAACCAACGAAGCTTGCGAGTTTTTTCAGCAGCTGGCTAAGCAGGAGAAATTCATGGCGTCTTTCGATGTTGTTAACCGTAT
>JAICEJ010000389.1 GCA_025924215.1 Candidatus Binatia bacterium | reverse complement strand
TCGAGACCGTGTAGGGCGTCATCGGGTTCGACGGCAATAACCTGTATGCCCGGATTCAACTCTTTAAGATAACGCCCCGTCCCCATTATGGTTCCACCGGTTCCGATACCAGCGACGAAATGAGTGATCTTGCCATCGGTTTGACGATAAACTTCCGGTCCGGTTGTTTCGTAGTGGGCCTGTGGATTCATGGAATTAAAATATTGATCGGGTTTAAAGTAACGGTCGGGATTGGCTCGTAGAATTTCGCGGCTAAGCCGGATCGCGCCATCAGAGCCTTCTAGCGGATCGCTGAAGGTAATTTTGGCACCGTAAGCCTGGATAATCTGCTTGCGCTCAATACTAACGTTGGCCGGAATCACCAGCTCGACGGGATAGCCCAACACTCTACCGATTAACGCCAAGCCGATGCCGGTGTTGCCGGAGGTTGAATCGAGAATGACTTTGTCGGTCGTTAGAGTTCCGGCGTGAATTCCTTGTTGAATCATCCGCAACGCCGGTCGATCCTTAACCGAACCGCCCGGATTGAACCCTTCTAATTTGGCAAATATGCGAACTCCAGCAGGCAAGCCTTCGGTAATCTTGCGGATCTCCAGCAGCGGAGTGTTGCCGATGAGATCGAGCACCGAGCCGATCTCTTTTGGTTCCCGAGGGAGCGCGTGAACCAGCCGCAAGTTGTGATTGGCTTTCACCATAAGCTCAAAGCGATGTTTCGCTAACGTCCTCCGGCAATGGCGGGAACGATAGAGATGTTGTCGCCTTCTTTAAGCGCGGTCTCCAGGTTTTGTAAAAAACGAATATCGTCGCCATTGACATACACATTGACGAATCGCCGTACTTTGCCGGTCTCGTCACAAATTCGTTCTTTGATCCCGGGATAGTTTTTTTCCAGGTCTTCGACAATCGACCGGATATTGTTTCCTTGCGCGTTGACCTCGTCAACTCCTTGGGTGAATTTGCGCAGGGGCGTAGGAACTCGAACTCGAACCGACATAACCATCCTCCTGAAAGCTTACCGGGGTTCTAGCCTTAGCTAACATAGTCCGTAGCCTGAGGCCATGCAAGCCGTTACACCGGCATGATAAAATTAGCTGCCTGCCGCCTGTGAAACCGGCGGATTCAGATGTTGATAGAGCTGATCGAAATTTTCTAACGTGGCTTTAATCGTGTAGGGCTGCTCGACGCTGCGGGCTACCGCCTCAAGAGATTTGTAACCGTTACCAGTGATGCTAATAACGATCGATTCATCACGCGGAATTTGTCCTTTTTGGATAAGTTTCCTGGTTACCGCGACTTCGGTTCCTCCCGCCGGCTCGGTAAAAGTTCCTTCAGTCCGTGCGAGCAGCTTGATCCCTTCAACGATTTCTTCATCCGTGACACTCTCACCCCAACCGCCGGACTCTTTGACCGCGTGAACGACGTAGGAGCCATCTGCCGGATTGCCAATCGCGATCGAACTCGCAATCGTGTTGGGCTTTACCGGACTTATCATATCAATGCCCCTTATGAAGTGCATTGATGATCGGAGCGCATCCAGCGGCCTGCGCCGAGTAAATCTTGCAACCGGTATCTTGCAGCAGTCCCACTTTGGCGAGCTCCTTGAACGCCTTGGCCAGCTTGGGCAGAATGGTTCCGTCCGCGGAGGCAACCACGATGTGTTTAGGAAGCTTCCAGCCTAACTGTTCGGCGATTTCATAAGCATGTGTTTTTGCGCCTTCCGAATAGTAAGGTCGTAGATTCACGTTGACGAACGCCCAACCATATTTATCGCCGATTTCGCTGCAGATCCGGTTAACGTCATCATAGTTCCCTTTGATGGCGATCGTTTTTGGCCCATAAATGCTGAGCCGATAATTTTTCCCTGTTCCAGTCCGTCGGGAACAAAAACATAGCAATTGAGCCCGGCTTTGGCGGCGTGAGCGGCGACAGAGTTCGCAAGATTACCAGTCGAGGCGCACGAAACCGTATCGAAGCCGAATTCGATAGCCTTGGAGATAGCGACGGAGACCACCCGATCCTTATATGAAAAGGTCGGGTGATTGACTGAATCATCTTTGATGTAAAGCTCCTTCACTCCTAATGCTTCCGCCAATCGATCGGCTTTGACCAGCGGAGTAAAACCCGAATACATCCCCACCCGCGGTTCTTCATCGATCGGCAGCAGCTCGCGATAGCGCCAAAGATTCTTGTCGCGTCCAGCGATCTTTTCGCGGCTGATTGCCTTAGCGATGGCGTCATAGTCGTAAACGATTTCAGCGGCCCGAAGCAAGTCTCGCAGACATGCAGCGGTTTAGGGTAGTCTTGACCGCACTCTCGACACTCGAGTCCTTTGACAAAACTCGTGAATCTTCCTTCTAGTCCTACTCCAAGATGATTTTCGAAACCGGCGTCTCGATCGTCAGCAACGGCCGGCACGCCGCGCAATCCGGGTCTTTCCTTACCTCAATATTATGAAACTTCATGGCTCTGGCGTCATAAGTAAGGAGACGATCCGTCAACAGTCCTTCTTCGAAGCCGATCAGATACTTGATGGCCTCGGTGGCTTGAATCGAGCCAATGGTTCCGGCGACGGCGCCGAGGATGCCGGATTGCTGGCAATTCAAGATTTCTGCTGGCGCCGGCGGCTCTTTGAAGAGGCAACGGTAACAAGCAGTTTTGCCGGGAATCACAGTCATGGTTTGGCCCTGCCATCTGATGATGCCGGCATGTGAATAAGCTTTTTTCAAACGCACCGCGGCATCGTTAACCAGGAACTTGGTCTCAAAATTATCGCTGCCGTCAATAATAAATTGATACTGCGAAAAGATTTCATCTATATTGTCGGAATCAAGCCTTACAGGATAAGTAATCACCTCGACGTCGGGATTTAGTTGGGTAAGAGTCTCTTTGCCGGATTCTACTTTCGCCTTGCCCAGATCGGCGGTGGCATGAAGAATCTGACGCTGCAGATTTGATAGTTCGACATTATCGGCATCAATCAACCCCAAGGTGCCCGCGCCGGCTGCGGCCAGATAAAATGCGCTTGGCGAGCCCAAGCCGCCCGCGCCAATGATCAGAATTCGACCCTGGCGCAGGCGTATTTGTCCTTTGCCGCCGAAATCCGGCACAAGTATCTGACGGCTGTAGCGTTCAATCTGTTCTGTTGTCAGGCTGGGGCTCATAAACTTTGTCAAAAAAAAACCTCTTCTGTCGATAAGAAGAGGTTTTTGAATCACCTCACCTTATCTTTCCCCCGCCTCGCAGGGGTTGGAATTAGCACCAGCGTTCCTTTCGGAACCGGTTGCTGTGGCTTCGAAGGGCCGTTCCCTCCACCACTCTGAATAAGGTTAAGAATATTTAGTCGTGAACGTATCGTAGGTGATTCATAGTGTCAAGCAATCAAGTGGACCATCAGAATGCGTAGTCGGCGAAAAAGGTTCTACGAGGGAGTCCTCCTCATATCCAGGTTTATAAAGAAGCCGCTGAGCGAGTGACCGTCATCCGAGCGACCCTTTTATGCCGGGTGGTGATTTGAAACAAGGTGAAAAACGATTCCAGTTCTGATATCAGTCTCCTGCATTTTAGATAAATCTGAGGCATTGAAGGAGCTTCGGTGGGTTTGACACAAGAAGTAGCGAATTACGTTTTTAAGGTGAGCTACAAAGATATTCCTTCGGAAGTGATTCGTTTGGCGCGGGGCTTCATCCTCGACGGACTCGGTGTGGCGCTAGCGGGCTCGACCGATGAGTGCTCGCGCATTGTGCAGGCGCATGTCCGGAAGTTGGGCGGCAGGGAAGAGTGCGCGGTGCTCGGGACTGCTTGGTCGGCGCCG
The DNA here is from genome assembly GCA_025924215.1 of Candidatus Binatia bacterium. Taxonomy (GTDB): domain Bacteria; phylum Desulfobacterota; class Binatia; order UBA9968; family UBA9968; genus WHTF01. The sequence goes on along the minus strand of JAICEJ010000389.1, from coordinate 1,245 downwards.
GCGCCCAAAGCGGCGTTAGCCAACGGTGTTGCCGGTCATGCTATGGACTACGATGACACGCAGCTCTCCACGTCCAAAGACTCGGTATATGGGTTGTTGACGCACCCGACGACACCGGTCCTGGCCGCCGCTTTGGCCGTCGGCGAAAAACAGAAAATTAGTGGCGCAGAGCTCCTGCTGGCGTACATTGTCGGAGTTGAAGTTGAGTGCCGCATCGCCGACTCGATCAATCCGCGCCATTATCAATCGGGGTTCCATTCGACTGCGACCATGGGCGGGCTCGGCGCGGTAATGGCGGTGGGAAAGATTTTGCGGCTGAAGGAAAATGTCTTAGTTCAGGCTCTCGGTATCTGTGCCAGCATGGCCGCCGGACTGCGGGAGAACTTCGGTACCATGACCAAGCCGCTCCATGCCGGCCGCGCGGCGGAGAACGGCGTGACGGCCGCTCTGCTAGCGCAGAGCGGCTTTACCGCTGCCACCAACATTCTCGAAGCGCAGCGAGGTTTTTATCACGCCATGGCCGGCGGCTACGATGAAAGCAAGATCACCGGCCGGCTTGGCCGTCCTTATTTTATGGAAGAGCCCGGGATCTCTATCAAGCCTTACCCTTCGGGATCCCTGTCTCATCCGGCCCAGGACTTGATTCTCGATCTGGTCAGAGAGCATGATCTCCATGCATCTGAAATTGAATCCATTGAGGTTGGCACCAACTCCAACGTACCCAACGCCTTAATTTATCCGATGCCGAAGACGGCGCTGGAAGCAAAGTTCAGCATTCCTTTTTGCATGGCCATTGCGGTGCTCGAGCGCAAGGCCGGAATAGCCCAGTTCGCCGATAGTAAAGTGCGGCAGAAAAAAGTCGTTGAACTGATGAAACGGGTCAGGCTTTACGTCGATGATGAGCTGGAGGCTCTGGGTTTCGATCAGGTGCGCTCGCGCATTCGCATCAGACTTCATAACGGCCGGAGCATCGAAGGGCGGTATGATGTTGCTCGTGGCCACCCAGAAAAGCCAATGAGCTGGAGTGAGTTAGCCGAAAAGTTCAAAGAATGTGCAAGCCTTGCGGTTCCGGCGGATAATGCCGGACGTGTCATCGATCTGGTAAATCGGCTGGCCGAGCTTAAAACTTTGAATCCATTGATTCGCGCGCTGGGGAGCTCAAAGGCCCGAAAGAAAATAGCACAACGATTTATGCAAGCGAGCCTGCAGCACAGTAAGGAGCACAAGTGGAGCCGTACTCGCAAG
>JAICEJ010000388.1 GCA_025924215.1 Candidatus Binatia bacterium | reverse complement strand
GTTAAATTGAAGGGCCTTTTGATACCGAAACGATAGGAACACGACTTGAGAGTGCTACCTAACGCGATTTCTTTGTGTCTTCGCCCTTGCCGATCAATGCAACTTATGTGGCCACCTGCAGGAACTGGCAGTCTCCTTGGCGTTAGCGATCGGGTAGCTTAACTCGCACAAGCAGGATGAATTGAAGCCCAGCGATCGACGTGCGCGAGCGCATCCCATTTTTCGGCTTACGAACATCCCATCGTTCTCTCTTTTCTGTAATAGGCCTCAATCGTCTTCACTGCTTCCGTGGTGATTCTCATTCTGTCGTCGGCCAACCGTAGTCAAGGACTGTATCTTCTCGAACGTGGCGCCGATGCAAGCCACCCGGCGCCTACTCGCGATCTTTTCGGTAGCGGAGCATTTTCGTCGATGCCGTTTGTTGGTAAGTTGGAGCAGTGTCAAATTGGGATGTAAACCGATGAAAATCGACGCTAGCCTGCTGGTTCATGATCTGCGCCGGATGCCCGCGCTAGCGCGTTTCGCAGATGAAGCAGGGTTTGATGGGTTATGGACATTCGAAACGGCGCATGAGCCCTTCTTGCCCCTGGTGTTGGCGGCCGAGCATAGCCGGAACTTGAGTCTGGGAACGAGTATCGCGGTAGCATTCGCCCGCAGTCCAACCATCTTGGCTCATACCGGCTGGGATCTGGCGCGTTTCTCCAACGGTCGGTTTATTATGGGACTCGGCACTCAGGTCAAGGGACACAATGAGCGGCGCTTCGGCGTGAGGTGGGAAAAACCGGTCGAAAAGATGCGCGAAGTGATTCTGGCCTTGAGAGCTATTTGGGACTGTTGGCAGAATGGGACGAAGCTCAACTTCCAGGGCGAGTTTTACAAACTGACTCTGATGACGCCGTTTTTCAGCCCTGATCCGCACGAATATCATCGTATCCCGATCTACATCGCCGGAGTCAATTCGCGCATGTGCCAGCTCGGCGGCGAATTATGCCAGGGGTTTCACGTTCACCCGCTGCACACCAGCCGTTATCTGCGGGAAATAGTCACACCCAGTATTCAACGTGGTTTGACCACAGGCGGCCGCGATCGTAAAGCAATCGAGCTGTCCAGCAGTATCTTTGTCATCCCCACCGATGACCCCAAACAAGTCGAGCGATACGAATGTGAGATTCGCCAGCAGATTGCGTTTTATGCCAGCACTCCTCCGTACCGCCCGGTTTTCGAAATCGAAGGCTGGGGCGAAACGGCTCAGCAGCTCGGGCGCCTGGCGGCGAACGGCCGGTGGAACGATATGCCGTTGCTGATTAGTGACGAGATGCTTGACGCTTTCGCGCTGCGCGGTCGCTGGACAGATCTGCCGGCACGAGTGCTGGAAAAATATCACGGCTTATTGGATCGAGTGAACTATTATTTTCCTGTCGTGCCCGGTGAAAACGAAGACGGCTGGCGGGTCACGGTTGCCGGCTTCAAAGCGCCCGCCGTCCGATAACATCAATATATGATGAGAAGCGGGCCTGGAGGAGAAGCACAGAAGCGAACAATCTCAACCGCATCTTGGTGCTTGGATCTAGATTGACAATTTGTCTGGAGTTAGCTGTAAAAGCCGGCGATTGCAGGCTCCTACAAGGTGCGGCTCATTTGCCTTCGCTCCGGATGGCTCGCGCTCGGTCCTTTTGTCACTTTGAAGGGCGGGATTTGCATGGACAACGATGAAATGGAATAAGCGAGAAAAGCCTCTCATGAATCTTTAACGCTGACCTCAGGAGATCCCTTATCGTGAAGTTTGGCTACTATCTTTTAAATACTTACGTGCCGGAACTCGACGGCGAAAGCCCTGAGCTCTATGCTCGCTGGCTCGAGCAGATCGACACGGCCGAAGATCTTGGCTTCGATTCTTTGTGGGTAACGGAACATCATTTTCGTTATTTCGGCGGCATGATGCCGAGCCCATCGGTGCTTCTCGCCGCGGCGGCGCAGCGCACGAGAAACATGCGTTTGGGTGCGGCGGTGTCGATTCTGCCGATGCACAATCCTCTACGCATCGCCGAGGAGTTCGCCATGGTGGATCTGCTTTCCAATGGCCGGGTGATTCTCGGCGCCGGCCGCGGCATGCATCCGACGGAGTACAAGGTTTTCAGTGCCGACTGGGACACCGCTCAGAAAAGATTACCGGAAGCTTTGGATATCGTTATCCGCGCCTGGACCGGCGGAGAATTTGAGTGGAGCGGCAAGCACTATTCCTTCCCAAAGATTGCGGTTTATCCCAAGCCCGTCCAGAAACCGCATCCGCCGATTTACGTGACTGCCAATAAAGATCCGGAGAGCTTTCAGATGATCGGGAGGCGCGGCCATCACCTGATGACCTTGCCTTGGATCGCCACCAACGAAATTCAGCGCCCGCGGGTCGAACAGTATTGGAACGCGCTGCGCGACGGCGGCCACTCCAAAGAAGACAAGGACGTGTTCGTTATGTATCCCGCCTATGTCGGCGCCAGTGACGCCGAGGCGCGCATTGATGTTCTCGATCATTGGAACCGATGGCGCGGCTTTGCACTCTCCGCTCTCAATCTCGATCCAAATAGCGAAGCCTACCGGCGCGTATTCGCTCATCTTGAGTACGATTCGATGACCAAGGACAGCCGCGGCGTTTTTGGCGGGCCGGAAACTTGCGCGGCTATCATCAACAGAATCGCCGAAGTCGTCGGCGCAACCCACATCGGTCTGACGTTTCACTTCGGCGGCTTGAATCAAGAGAAAGTTCTCAAGTCAATGGAACGTTTTGCGCGCCAAGTCAGGCCCGCGCTCCGTTAGCATTGCCGGACCGGAAGCAGATTTTACAATTTCCCGCGCATTTCCTGTGCGGTTTAAAGTAATAGGACGATGGATCTGGATATAGAAAAGATCGACGAGGCGGTTCTCGCGCTTCTCTATCTGACGCTTCATGATGACCGAGTTTGGAAGAGCTTTGATTGGAACGCGATGAGTCGCCTCCATGAAAAGGGGTTTATCTCTAATCCTGCCCGCAAAGCGAAATCCGTGAGGTTAACGGAAGAAGGGTTGCGCGAATCCGAACGCTTGTTTAAAAAGCTTTTCGTCAAGAAATAGTCGGTCCGAATCGTTCTTCCGTGCCGGTACTTAATTTACGGCATAAAGCCGCGCGCAGTTATCCCCAGAGGAGCTTTCTCCTCGCGCTGCTTGGCATCGGTTCGCAGTTAGTTTCCATTGATCTGGTAAAAAGGGGATTGGCTTTTCTCCCCGCGGCGCTTTGCCGGACTGAAATCGCGCTTTAGCGCTTCCGCCGCCGATCTTTAAAATAGTTTCTCCAGACGCAGGCCGATCAGGCGGATCGCTTTGCTGCGAGGATTTTCACGAGCATCGAAGAAGGGCAATAGAAGGTCCAGCGCTTGCTTCTTGATTAGCTGTAACACATTGCCGGTGTTATCGATCGCAATGCCACTCTTAACCGTTCGAGAACGATTGCGTGTGTCAAAATCGGAGAAGCGCACGGTGAGTGTCATCGTCCGAAACCCTGAAAATTCGTTTCTTTGCAGCTTTGCAAGCACTCGTTCCGCCATTCTATCAAGTTGCTCGCTAACCAAAGCGAGATCTCGGCTATCGTGCTCGAACGTTTCCTGTTCGCCTACGGATTTCCGTGTCCATTCGTTGGCAACCGGAGAATCATCGACGCCCTGAGCCTTTTCAAAAAGTCGCGACCCCCAGCTGCCGAACCACTGCATCAGCGTCGCTTGCGGAACTTCTCGGAGATCTCTCACTATGCGAACGTTCTGCTGGTGCAGAAAGGCTTCGCTCTTGGGGCCGATGCCGGGAATCACACGGATGGGGAGAGGATCCAAGAAATCCTGAACTTCCTGCTGCGTTACGACGGTTAAGCCATCCGGCTTATTTCGGCTGGAAGCGATCTTTGCGATCAGCTTGTTCGGGCCAATGCCAATAGAGCAGCCTAGTCCTTCTTGTTCGTGAATTTCATTCTTAAGCGTCGCCATCTTGACCTGAGCGTCGTCGAAGCTCTTGAGGGACGAGATGTCGAGATAAGCCTCATCGATACTGGCTTCCTCATGCGCATCCGAAAAGCGCTCGAAGATCTGCATGATCCGGCTGGATACGGTTTCATAAAGCCGAAAGTTCGAACGGACGAAGATTGTTTCAGGTTCGCCTCGCCTGCGCGCGGCATCAGCAAGCCGCCAAGCGCGCGAGATCGGCAGCGCTGAGCGGATGCCAAATCTCCTTGCTTGATAGTTGGCAGTCATGACCACACCTCTACCGCGTCCGTCCTTGGGATCGGCGCCGACTACCAATGGAAGTCCACGCAGCGCGGGGTTAGAGCGTTCCTCTATCGCCGCGTAGAAGGCGTCCATATCGACATGAACGATGATGCGCATCAGATGACCAGAGAGCGCCTCTTACATCTTTGACGATTTCGATAAATCATAGACCAGACGAATCTGCGAATACTTGTCTGAAGTTCTGAGCGAAAGCATGGCGAAAAAAGAAAGCGCCGGCATAGTGTTATATCGGTATCGTGACTCTAGGTTGGAGATTTTTCTCGTCCATCCAGGTGGTCCGTTTTGGAAGAACAAGGATTCCGGAGCATGGTCGATTCCCAAGGGCGAGTTCGAGCCTGGCGAGGATCCGCTGAAAGCAGCCAGGCGTGAGTTTCACGAAGAAACAGGATTTGCGGTGGATGGTAGTTTCGTCCCTCTCACCCCGGTGCGGCAGGCGGGCGGTAAGGTGGTACATGCATGGGCGCTCGAAGGCGATTGTGAAGCGGAATCCATCAAGAGTAATTCATTTATACTGGAGTGGCCGCCGCGGTCCGGGCAGCGTAAGACGTTTTCGGAAGTCGACCGGGCCGGATGGTTCAGCCTGGAACTGGCCCGGGATAAAATCCTGAAAGGTCAACTCAAGCTGCTCGACGAACTCCAACGGATATTGAAAGACGCTTAGCCGCCGACGAAGAATTCTCTCGGATTCAATTCAGGTTTCCCTCCCATGGAATCTGCGCGCGCACTGCGGGAACAATCAGAGCCCAGGCGATCTCATAACCGCAGCCG
>JAICEJ010000387.1 GCA_025924215.1 Candidatus Binatia bacterium | reverse complement strand
GGCGCGCCGCTGCGCCAGGTACTTCAAGAAGACTACCTGGAACTCGAGTGAATGCTCACCGCGATGGAGATACTCATCGGCGAACAGATCTTGCCCGCAAATACTCTGTAGCTGTGAAACAAACCCTTTGTCGGTTTCGACGATGCCGAGCGGCGTTTCAAAATCTTTGAGCGTCAGGATAAAAGGATTGTTGCCGCCACAGTGAGAAGTTCCAAGCAGGATGTACAAGTCAGCTCCGTCGCTCTCCAGAAGCCGCTTGTAGGCCCACGCATATGCAGGGCCGCCACGATGAAAATCGATATGCGGCGCGACAATCGCCCGCGGGGCCGTTCTCCTGCGGTTTGCTACATCCAGTCCGGGACCATCCGCTGAAGTAAAATATCCATCGAGCTGAGCCTTCAGACCAACAGCATCATTTGGATAGACCCCACCCATATGCGCCGGCGCGCGCGTCGGCCGGTGGCAAAAAGCTTCGATGACACTCTTCTGATACTGGGCGAATCTTTCACTGACCATGTAATAGTGCTCATCGAGCATGTCGATAAAATGTTTAAGTTCATCTGTGAGCAAGACCGTACCGAACTGCTTCGAGAAGATTTCCTGTATGTCGATGAAAGAGTGACGGCCGTCGAAATGAGCCATGAGAAAATAGCCCACCGGAGAAACTCCCAAGGGAGTGGCTAGATTGAGCGGATCTTTCAAGTAGATCAGGTTGTTGCCATTTTGTTGAACAGGAAAGGCCTCAACGGCCCGCAAGCAGGGAAAACTATTCATCGTTACGAACAAAAGTGCCTGCGATCAAGCTTCGATAGGACGAAAAGCAGACCGCTGCCGGGCAGCGAGTTCGCGAGCAGTTGTTAACCGATTCCGAGTCTCTGCTTTGCTTCGTCACTGATTCTGCTCGGATCCCATGGCGGATCCCACACGAGATCGACCGTGGCATCACGAACACCTTCTAGAGCGAGAATCTTTTCCTTGGCATCGGCAGCGATCATCGTCCCCATGCCGCACCCGGGCGCGGTCAGCGTCATTTTCACCGCGACATTGTCGTCATTCACTTCGACCTCATAAACCAGGCCCAGATCGACTATATTGACCGGAATTTCCGGATCGTAACATTCGTGAAGCGCTTCATAGACTTGTTCTTTAGTGACCATTAATTCTACTCCTCCGGATTTTCCGGCAAACTATCCACGGAATCAGACTAGCTCGAAACAATTTTCAAACCTTGAGTTTGTTTGGCGCGTTCCGAAGCAATCGAGAGCTGTCCAGCCAACTTGGCCGCGATCTCTAGAAAAATTTTGCTTACCTCGGAGTTAGGATCCTGAATGAGAATCGGGGAGCCCTTATCGCCTCCTTCTCGGAGCGCGGGAGTAATCGGGATTTCGCCGAGGTAGGGAATGTTAAACCGCTCCGCCGCCCGGAGAGCCCCGCCACGGGAAAAAATTTCGTGGTTCTTGTTACAACCATCGCAGATGAAATAACTCATGTTTTCCACGATGCCGACGATCGGGATCATAACTTTGTCAAACATGCTCTTGGCGCGGATGACGTCGGCGAGAGCAACATCTTGCGGCGTGGCGACCAACAGCGCGCCGCTGACTTTTAATTGCTGCGAGAAGGTAATTTGCACATCGCCGGTTCCCGGCGGCATGTCAACGACAAGGTAGTCCAACTCACCCCAATGAACGTCGGCCATGAGTTGGTGCAGCGCCTTGCCGAGCATCGGACCGCGCCAAATAACCGCCTGTTCGGGATCGAGGAAAAATCCAATGGACATCACCGGCACGCCATGAGCTATCGTCGGAGCGATCTTGGACACCCCGTTAACCTCGACTTTCGACGGCTCACCTTTAACGCCCATGATAATCGGAACAGAAGGGCCATAGATATCCGCGTCAAGCAGTCCGGTTGCGGCGCCATGTTTTTTCAGAGCCACCGCCAAATTAGCCGCTACCGTGGATTTACCGACACCACCTTTACCGGCGGCAACCAGCACCACGTTTTTCACCGAAGGAAGCAGATCCGTTTGGCCCTCGCCTGCCTTGCTACCACGCACCTGCGCACCGAAGCTTATTTCAAGCTCTTTGATCCCGGGAACTTCCGCCAATGCCTTCTTACAATCCGTTTCGATGGTCTCGCGCAAAGGACAAGCGGGGGTGGTTAATTCAACGGTGAAACTGACCTTGCCGTCATTCAGGACGAGGTTTTTCACCATTCCAAGACTTACAATATCCCGGTGAAGTTCAGGGTCCTGAACTTTCTTTAAGACGCCGAGAATTCTTTCCTGAGATAAACTTTCCAATGGCACTCCTTTGATAAACTCTAGACTTATAAGGTCTATGATGTCAACAGACTGGCGTATTAACAACAAACTTAGAAACGAGTCTAAATATTCAGATAGTTAAAACCCAGTGCTGCGTGATTCGTTGCCGGGGTAACGGCCTTTTGCTACACTTGTTCTACTCTACTGAGTGCCTTTTACCCCGGATTCACTGGGAGATATGGAACGGAGACTCACGCTCATCTTTGGTTTTTGTCTTTTATCCACCCTTGTAGGTTGCTCAAGCGGTGGTTTGACGACGCGCGAAAAGGGAGCCGGGATTGGCGCGCTTAGCGGCGCTGCAGTTGGCGGTATCATTGGCGCCGCTGTCGGACGGCCAGGCGCGGGGGCGGCAATCGGCGGCGCGCTGGGGCTTGGCTCGGGCGCGTTAGTTGGAGATCAACTACAAGGCCAGGAGCAAAAACAATCGGAGCAGCAGCGCCAAATCGATGCCAACCAAGCAGAGTTACAGCGGCAAAGACAGGACCTGGAAAAGCTCAAAAAAACCGGTGAATACTAACCTTGAATCGGCAGATCAAGACAGCATCGATCGAGAAAGATTACGATGAATAATTCTCCTAAATTTATAACGGCGGCGGTGATCGCGTTGTCGATTACCGTGTTTGGATGTTCCGGTGGATCATTAAGCACACGCGAAAAAGGCGCCGGAATAGGTACGCTGGGCGGTGCGGCTGCCGGCGGGATCATCGGCGCTGCAGTCGGTCACGCCGGCGCTGGCGCGGCGATCGGCGGGGCGCTTGGCTTGGGTACGGGAGCTCTCATTGGCGACCAACTCCAGGGGCAGGAAATAAAACAAGCGGAGCAGCAAAAGGCGATCGATCAGCAGCGAGCCGAGATTGCTAAAAACCAGGCGCTGATTGATGAATTGAAAAAGCGAAACATCGAGGCGCGAGAAACCAGCCGAGGCGTAACGGTCAATCTTCCCAACGTCAACTTTCAATTCGATAGCGCTGACTTAACCCCGGATGGGCGAGATCGGGTAAATCAAATCGCCAATATCCTTCAGCGAGAAGCGCCGAATCGTAAGGTCACCGTGGAAGGCCACGCAAGCCGCGAAAGCGCCGCGCAAGAATCTTACAACCAGCGGTTGTCGGAGCGGCGGGCAAGCACCGTAGCGCAATCACTGGAGCGCAATGGCGTCAACGGCGGGCGCATTTCATCGCAAGGGTTAGGTACTCGCGCACCGATCGCCAGCAATGATTCCGAGGACGGTCGAAGGCAAAATCGCCGGGTGGAAGTGATCATTGAGAATTAGCGGATCCGAAGCGAGGTTCGCTTCCGTTCATCATTCGCCGAATGTTACTGCGATGGCGGTATGTGATTGCCAAGGCAATGAAAGCAGCCATTCCGACTACTAACGGCGGGTAGGAAAACAGCCAAAATATTATCGGCGCTGCTACTGCGGTTAAAATCGAGCTTAGGGAAACGATCCTGCTGGCTAAAACGGTACAGGCAAATAGTGCAACCAACACCAGCGTGGCCATTGGAGCTACAGCCAAGAAAACACCCAAGGCCGTGGCCACCCCTTTTCCTCCCTTGAATTTCAAAAAAATTGGATAGAGGTGTCCGAGAAACGCTGCCGCCCCAACCAAAACTGTTGCGGCCAGGCTTGCCCCGAGTTGCATCGCGAGAATGACCGGAAGGAACCCTTTCGCCGTGTCAGCGATCAGGGTCAAGATACCTTGACGCTTGCCTACTACTCTGGCGACATTTGTCGCGCCGACATTACCGCTACCGACCGCTCTCACATCAATCCCTGACCTCGATCCGAGAATGAAGCCCACCGGCACCGATCCCATTAGATAACCAAACACGATTAAAAGTATTTCCACTTAAAGCTACCGAAATTCAAAACCACTGTCGCGACCAACTACAGTACGCCGCCAAAAAAAAGCCCCGCACGGTCAAAACCGTGCAGGGCTTTTGAATATTTATGCCAATTCTGGCGGCAACAACCAATCAGGCCGGCTTCTTGTAGAAATCCGGATTCATTCTCGTGGTTGTTCCGGATTTGGCCAGTTCCTCCTCGAACATTTTTCGGATGTTCGGATCCTCGTCATAATACTCAATCTGGTTGCCACCGGCCTTGACGTCTTTATCGACCTTGGTGATGTCGCCGAAGCTTTCGCCCAAGCTGTACTTGATCCCGCCTAAACGCGGCGGCAGATAGCGCGCCCCTGTGGCGCCGGTGTTGAAGTGCTGGTGAAACATCATTGCCGGCGGCGTAAAAACACTGCCGTCCTGCCAATCGTAGCGCTTCGGCTGTTCTCCTTGTCTCCAGAACAACGAGAATCCATGACCTTTGATGATCATGACATTGAAACCAGGTCCGTGCCGATGGGCTTTCTTATAGGTGCCGACGGGAAACTCGGAAATATGCGCTGCCATCGAGCCATTGGCCATCTCAAGCATGACATTCTTTCCAGCCGCGCCGCGCTCTTTCCAGTCTTCAAGTTTGAAGTTGCGGGCATCAGCAATAAAGTTGGTATCCCAAACACGGCCTGGATGAGCTTTGCCCTTGCCGCTAAAATATTCGGGATCGCCGTCGAAACGATCGACGAAATCGCGAGGCGTATTGAAGATAAAGTCTTCGTTATGAAAAAGGTTAAAGGTGATGGCCATGCTGTTGACCGAGAAAAACCGCGCTGGCTCGTCGCCCTGGCCGTTGAAGTGCTGGTACCAGGAATTAAGCGGCAATGCGAAAAGACTGCCCTCTTGCCATTCGAAGG
>JAICEJ010000386.1 GCA_025924215.1 Candidatus Binatia bacterium | reverse complement strand
TAGTAGCTTGCCGGATAAGCCTCCTGTTTGAAAACGATCACGTAAAAACTACTGCGGACACATTCTGCTGGACCAAGGCCATAGCCGCCGGGACCGGCGGAGAGCCAGTAGCGAACCGATCCATCGCGCTGGCGGCTTGCCGCGGCAGTGTCGAGAATGATCTGACGCAGTTCCTCGCGAGAAAACGGCAAGGGAATACGTGCTCCCTGGGCCGATCGAATCAATCGATCCAAATGCGGATCGAGTTGATAAAGCATCCCGTGGGTCAGCGTAGCGGTGTCAAAGACGCCGTGACCACGGTGCACCATATGATCATCGAGCGGCAGCACCATGAGTGCCGGATCGTTGACGATGCCGCCAAGGATGCTCGAGTACATCGCGTAAAAGTTCGCGGCGTTACCGTGCACTTTTTCGCGCAGGCGCGTGATTGCTTGTGCGCTGGTGAAAATAGGAGTGCTAGCCATAATGGTTCACCTCGTCACCAATGAGTTAGCTCCGTCCTTGGTTGTACGGATCTCGCTAGAGTCGTCACAGATCATTCTACTATAGAAATAAACAGGATGAGCTCACGTTCACATTGACGTCCTGTGTGATTGTGGAACTGTCGTGTATGGCGCAATTGCAAGAATGTCCCTTGCTGAATGAAATTTGCCCCAGGTGTACACGAAGGCGGCAAGGACGAAGTGGAAAAAAATCGGGATCGTGTCGCCGAACCAGCGCATCTCGGGCCGGTACGTCATCGTCAAGGCATAGCGCAGCACCATGCTAACTGCGTACAAAATGCTGAAGGCGACCAGGAACCGGGAACAGCCGGGTCTCGGCTTGGCGAAAAAGCCCCGAGCGCGCCAGATGTCGGAAGCGATTTTGACCATCCCGGCCAGCATAACTAATTGGATGCCGAGCAGAATAGGATAGCGGATTAGACCGGAGAACCAGTGCTCTGTGGCCGGCAGCCAACCAACCGAAAAAAATACCACCAGAGCTTGGCCTAAGACGCGAAGCGCAAAAAGCAGAGTCAGAATTGCGAGCGCGCGCCCGTGCATGTGGCGTCAATCCGGATCTGTTACTGGCGCTGCGCCCGCGCTTTGGACGACGAACTCTATTTCGTTTGGGTCTTCCGGTGTGGTGCAGAGAAGCTGCGCCTTAAGTTGCGTATCGCGGCCGCCGCGCTGGAGAATTATCTGGGCTTTGCGCTCGAACCAACCGGCCCTCATCACGCACAGGATCGGCGAGCCGAGCCGCTGCGACTCGCGTTTTTGCGCATATTCCACATTGAGTTCTCGCAAGGCGGCATCAAGTTCATGCAGCAGTTGCACCAGGCTTTGGCGGCTTGGCATGAGGCCGTCCAGTTCCACCGAGAGAACGTACAGAGACTTTTCCATATCGGCGCAAGCGCAAAAATGTTGCAGCGCCACGCCGGCGGCTCTCTGCGCCCGCGCCATGGCGCCGATTAACTGGTTGACGTGCAACTTTTCGCCGGTGATGCTGGTGACATCGCGGCCTTTGCGGACGAATTCGATGAGCGGCGTCTGGTTGTAAAATCCAGCGACGCGAATCACGTCGTTGATGTCGTAGCGGTACAATCCGCCGGGTGTGGTAAGAATAATATAATAAAGATTTCCCTCCTCGAGCTCAGAGCATGTCAAGATCGTTGGCGCAGGCGCATTGATTTCGGATTCCGGGATGAATTCGTAAAAGTTCTTATCGATCGCGAGAATGCCGGCGCACCCCGAGTCGAACACCGGCAATGTCATCTGCGCCTCACTGGCCATGTAACCGAGATCGCGCACCGGCGTGGTTTTGCTAAACCAGCCGGCGAATTCCTTCAGTCGCACAGCGGCGCTGCCGCCCTTCCAGCAACCGATAAGTTGCAGCCGGGGCCAATATTCTTTGGGTCGGAGCGCTCCATCGTGCTTGATCAAAGATTCCAGTCGCCGCGCGCGCGAAACGTTTTTTCGCAGCCGTGGCGCGAGCGACGCGCGCACTTGGGCCGGCAGGTCGAAACGCGATGTGATGGTGCCGTCATGAATGTCTTTGATGATGTCGTACTTATTTTGACTTGCGCATTGGACCAGCTTGAGAATCGTACTCGGATTGGGCGTGCCGAAAAAGGAGATATCCTGTTCCAGCGCCAGACGCATGATCAGATAGTATTTGGCTTCGAAGTCTTTGATCTCGGAAATCACGTAGGGCACGGCGTAAGCGTTTTGTATCCAACGCGGGCTGCTCCGGTAAATCAGACCGGAAGCGGCGCCGAATGGAATGCCGCCGGCTGTTTCTCCCTCGACTTCCGGGCTGACGATGCCAAGGAGTTTGCCGTTGAAGAGTTCGGGATGGTCCACAAACGCGCGGTAATACCACAGCCGCGTCAATTGCCGGTGGTTCTCTCTTGTTTTTGCCGTTACCGGGATCAGCTTGGGATCACCCGTGCTGCCACTGGTCATCGCGAACATGTCGATGGGCTCGGCGGTGAGCGCGTCGAGCTCCGCGTTGTTAACGAGCTCGACATACGGCCGCAGGCGCTCGTAATCGGCGATCGCCACCTGCTTGCGATAGTCGCTCAGAGAGCCTATCGATTTGAAGCGATGATCGCGGCCGAAGCGCGTGGAGCGATTGCGCTCGATGATTTCGAGAAGCAGCCGGTCCTGAGTTTCCTGGGGCTTGGATGTGAGCTTGTGCCAGCGTGTCCACTGGCGGCGGGTCACGAACATCGCGGCTTTGACGAGCAGTCGCATCGATGGTTACCGGCGCAAATCGATTTTAGCGGTGGCGAGACGCTCCAGGACCTCTTCCTTCACCGTGACGCTGAGGCCACGGCTCTGCAAAAGCGGCGCCCGCCCGCCTAAGCCAAACGCGACGTTTTCGAACGTGACATCCTCGGCGAGCAGCCAGGTACCAAAGGAGCCTTCGGCAAACGCGAGCGCCGGCAAATGCGCCGCCAAGGTTCGCCCTGCGGCCGACAAAATACCGGTTTCACCGACCTGCGCGCCCACCTGAATTTTGACCCCCGCTTCTTGCGCCAATCTGGCGATCGCTAGACTGGCGCCGATGCCGCCGTTCTTGGATAGTCGGATGTTAAAATAATCGCAAGCCCCGAGTTCTATCAAGAGGCGCGCCTGATCCAACGTGACCAGCGACTCATCGGCCATGATCGCAACGCCGCTCTCCTGACGCGCTCGTTTCATTCCCGCCAGATCATCGGCCCGCACCGGCTGTTCAATCGATTGCAACTTGAAGCGCGCCAATCGTTGTAGTTGTTCGATCGCCTCGTCGGCACTCCAGGCGCCGTTGGCGTCGGCGCGCAATTCGACCTCGACACCGACGGCTTTACGCACCGCCTCAAGCCGCGCCGCGTCATCAATGATGCCCACCTTCACTTTGATCTGGCGTATGCCGATCCGGGCCATTCTCTTGGCGAGAGCGGCTGCATCGTCTGGTGCATCCGCCGAGATCACGCCACTGTAGACAACTTCGTAGCGCGCTGGCGGCAGCAAGTCGGCCAAGGCGCAGTGATCGGCGCGCAGGCTCCAGTCGAGCAATGCCAACTCAACGGCGCAAAAGGCGGCGTTCCAGGCCGTAACGCTGCTTTGCCGCTCTTCGGGTCGCGTCCATTCGGACACGACGGATTGTAGATACTCGAAAGTTTCCCAGCCCGGTGCGAACGATTGCGCAAACACCCGAGGCGCCAGGTGCTCGCGAATGCGCGCAATCATGGATTCGGTTGTCTCGCCGGTGACATAGGATCGAGGCAAGCTCTCGCCAAAACCGCGGCCGCCATCGCTGTCGATGACTTTAACGATCACCGCGTCGCTCTCTTCCCGGCTGTGCAGCGCATGGCGGAACGTTTGGTGAAACGGGATGCGCAGCCGGTAAATGGTCAGGGCTTCGATACGCCGCGCCTTAGCAGGGGCCGATCGAGTGCCGGTCCGATGTTTCGAGCCGGCTGGAAAATAGTGGCGCGCGAAAATGTTATCGCCCAGTGTGAGACTCGCGATTTGCTCGAAGAGACCGTCAGGTGCCTGATGAAAGCCGAGATAATCCTGGATTATCGTCACCCCCTCTTCGGCGTGGCGCACGTCGACCTCCGAATGGAGGGCAAACCAATGCAAGGCCGGTTTGGCAAAGCCATAATGTTTGGACAGGGCAGCGGCGATCTCGCTCGAACAGCGCGACAGCATGAACTCGAAGCTCATGGTTTCGAGCAGCACCGCCAGGCAAAGCTCGCGCAGGGTTGAGGCCGGCACGCGAGTGGCGCAGAAGACCGCGAGGCGCCGGCGCGCATCGGCGATCAGCCCGTCGATTTCGCTCTGGTCAAAGCCGACGCCCCGCGCCAGCTCCAGGAGCAGCGCCGAATGCGGCTTTCCGGCGTCGGAACGGCCCATTTCCTCCAGCAGATTTTCTCTCAGCATCTCCGCCGCCTTCGAAGGCAATGATGCGAAGCACAGGGCAACGATATGCGAGGAGAGGAAATGGGTGCGAAAAACGTTGCGCAAAAACTCGCGGGCGGCTTCGGGGCTGGCACGTCCCGCGACAAGCTCCTGATACACGTCAGATTGGCGGAATTGCCGCGTTGCGCTGTCGAAGGCTTGGGTAATTTGTTCGGCGGAAATCATCTTGCTCCAGTGCCCGGCTATTGGCGCTTGAGACGAACTCAACTATCTGGCGGGAGAAGCTTTAACAAGCTCCAGACCCAGCAAAACTCGCTGCAGATTTGGAGCGATTCTCGCGCGCCTTCGAGTAGGAGCGGGCGTTCGAAGTTTACTCGACACCTTGCATAAGGTCGAGAAGATTTCGCGCCGTTAGTCTTGGCCGATATAAGCCGAAGCGGGGTCGGCGGGAGGGTAAAGAGCTATCGATTGCAATAATCTTAAGGACGCTCCGCGGTCTGCAGAGGCTTTGTGTAAAGTTTAAAACCGCCGAATCCATACTCGCCTACCGGTTTGTTGGTAGCCGCATCGAAGAGATCAATAAGCATAAATTTTTCCGGGTGTCCTGCAAGATAATTGGAAAAAGTATCGACGAAACGCTCTTGGCTTTTAAAGTCGGCGCGATAGAAGCCCTCACCCAAATATAACCGATGAGGCC
>JAICEJ010000385.1 GCA_025924215.1 Candidatus Binatia bacterium | reverse complement strand
GTCATCTTCGACCAAAAGAATGCGCAGCGGAGCGCCGATCGCCCAAGGCTCGCGATTTGTCGGCGCCTGTGCGCCCGGATTTTTGGAGGCCTCGTCGCTCACGGCATTTCGACGAGCGTCCAATACTTGTTGAGAGTCACCATCAGCTCGGAAAATTCGGCGAACGTAACCGGCTTCACCAGATACCCGGCCACATTGAGATTGAAGGCGTCGATTTTGTCGCGGTCATTATTAGACGTGGTGAGCACCACGACAGGCGTCGGGGCGAGCGCCGGATCGCTTCGCAACTCGCGGAGAAATTCGATGCCGTTCATTTTCGGCATGTTGAGATCGAGAAGAACGATGCGCCGGCCTTGCGGGACCTCGCCGCTGCGCAGCTTCTCCAGACCTTCAACACCATTGGAGGCCACGAACAGCGGGTTGGTGATGTGGTTTTTGTCGAACGCGCGCCGCACGTTCATCACGTCGACCTCATCGTCCTCAACCAGCAAGATGTTGAGAGATGGATTGCTCATGCGCGCCCCTCTGGTCGAACAGTCTTAGGCCAGATAAAGCGAAATGTCGACCCCTGCTTCCGAGAGGACTCCACGGATGTGGAGCCACCCCGCGTCTCGACGATTTTTCGCACCACCGAGAGCCCGATACCGGTGCCTTCAACCTTGTCCCGTGGCGCCAGCGTCTGGAAGATACCCCAGATCCGCTCGTGATACTCCGGATCGATGCCGGGGCCATTGTCGCTCACCGAGAACTCGAAGGCATCGCCCAGATCCCGCCAATCGATTCGGACAATTACATCAGAACGCTCGACCCTGCTGTGCTTCACCGCGTTGCCGACGAGATTCAGAAACACCTGCTGCAGCGGCACGCGCTCCGCGTTCACAGCCGGCATCTGCGACGGCACCTCGATAGTAACCTCGTCGGGCGGCGCCAGCAGCTCGATCACCTCGCGCACCAGCGCGCCGGTGTCAACCCGTTCGGGCGAATTCAACATGCGGCCCGCGCGCGAGTAGGTAAGAATGCCGTCGATCAGCGCCTCCATGCGGTGCACACGCCCTTGCAACAGGCGCATGTGCTCGGTGGACTCGGCGCCAAGCTGCTCGCCGGTATCATCTTGAATCCATTGCGCCAGGTTAGCAATGCCGCGCAACGGAGCTTTTAGATCGTGCGATGCCACATACGCGAACTGATCGAGCTCACGGTAGGCATCGATGGCGGCGGTGGCGGCGCGCTCCGCCGTCTCCCGCGCTGTTTTCGCATCGGCAAGCGCTGCCTGAAGTTCGTCGTTTTTGTGGTGGAGCGTCTCGGCGAAAACGCGCAGTTCCTCGGCCTGGGCTTCGAGCTCGACTGCTTGTTCTTGAAGCTGCTGATTGAGTTCGGCGAGCTCAGCGCTGCGGCGCTCGGCTTCAGCATGGGCCGCCTCTTCGGCAGCGAGCCGGCGCGCCTGCGCCTCGGCTTCGCGACGGGTGGTGAGATCACGGGTGACTTTAGCAAATCCAACCAGCCGCCCATCGCTGTTGCGCAAAGCGCTAATCACCACATTGGCCCAGAAGCGCGAACCGTCTTTGCGCAGGCGCCAGCCTTCGTCTTCGAAACGCCCGTCGCGCGCGGCCATTTCCAATTCACGCTGTGGAAAACCATCCGCGACTGCCTCAGGCGGGTAGAACAAGGTAAAGGAACGGCCGAGAATCTCATCGGCGGTATATCCTTTGATGTGCTGCGCGCCTTCGTTCCAGCTTGCGACATTGCCTTCGGCGTCGAGCATCAGGATAGCGTAATCCTTGACGCTCTGGACCAGCAGGCGGAAGCGTTCCTCGCTATGCCGCAGCGCCTCCTCAGCCTTGCGTCGCACGGTCAAATCTCGGGTTACCTTGGCAAACCCAGTAACCTCCCCCTGACCGTTCCGGACCGCGCTGATCACGACGTTGGCCCAGAATCGTGTTCCGTCCTTGCGCACCCGCCACCCCTCATCTTCGATACGCCCCTCGCGAGCGGCGACTTCGAGCTCCCAAGCCGGTTTTCCCCAAGCAGCGTCCTCAGGTGGGTAGAAGGAAGAAAAATGACGGCCTATGATCTCATCTGCGGTGTATCCCTTGATGTGCTGCGCGCCGGGGTTCCAGCTTGAAATATAACCTTTCGCATCCAGCGCGAAGATCGCGTAATCCGACACACTCTCTATTAAGCGGCGGTATAAATCAGAGGAGTCTTGCGGTTCCGTAGACATTGCGCTTAGTCGCTCATCCTCCTTCAAGTTGCTAGCGCCGATCAAGACATGTAAACCGCAACCAGCTCGCCCGGCTGAGTAACGGGGCCTACGTGCGATAACGAACGTCGGGCCGAGCCGCGTCCGGTTGGGAAATAACTGGTTCTACGCTGTAGCATTGCTCACGCGGCAGTTCAATAATCGGACCCGCTTCCATCGCTAACCGACGGATAATAAAATCTATTCTCTATTTGTGCCAGGGAAGATCCGGACCACAAAAGCACTTTGCAAAAGCACTTTGATAGTTGCTCGACTTCGGCTCCGAATACCGCTGCGCCAAGCAGCAATTCGCCTCACGCAAAGGCCGTGTTATGATTCAGAAATGAAAACCGTAAGGCGGAATCAACAAAACTTAGAGGATTCAGCGATTCGCCAAACTTTGCAGGAGTTCCGGCATGCCTTGCTCGATTTGCACAAGGCTTTGATCGATTCCGAACGCGCGGTTTACGAAGTTGATGTTGGACCGGTACAATCGCCGCATCATTTCTTTCAGCTTCTAACCAACGACCCGTGGTTCGCCTGGTTGCGCCCGATATCGCAACTGATCGTTGTCATCGACGAAGTTCTTGACGCGCGGGAACCATTAACCAACGATACTATCGACGCGGTGATCATGGAATCAGTCTTTCTACTGGTCCCGGCGAAAGGCGAAGGCGATTTCAGCGCGCGTTATCTGGCAGCTTTGCAGCGCGATCCGGCAGTGGTGCTCGCCCATGCGCAGGTGGCGAAGCGGATCCCTCCTGGCAAGCCGCGAGCGTAGAGTCGGGATAGGACTGAGCTCGGCCGGTTTAGAGATGTCGATAAGGCTCCGCGGTTTCGATCGAACTCGGGGGTCACAAGCTAAAAGCAGCGAAAAACGTCACTACTTTTTCTTATAAAGGGCGTCGATATAGCCGCTCTTATCCAGCTCCCTGATGAAGCTCAAATCGGCAAAGTCCTCGGGATTTGCCGCCTTGCCTTTGAGCTCAGCGTTCAAGATTGTCTTTATGCCTTCGAGGGAAGGATACTGTTTTTTCGGCAGAACCGGTTCGCTGAGCAAATTTTCCCAGGTTTTCTCGAGGACATCGCGATCGACGTTACGGCCGATATACTTGGCCAGCGCTTTAATGGAAGCTTCTTTATCGGTGTAGATTCGATGGACGGCGTCCACCTGGGATTTGACATAACGCCTGACGATATCTGAATGCTCGCGAATATATCTCTTGGTGGTTGCGGCGCTGGTATGCTGGTAAACCAGACCAAGCTTGGGCAGGTCGGCTAAGATAGTCATCCCCTTCTTCTGAGCAATGATACTGGCAGGCGGTTGAACCACTGTCGCTTGCACTCTGCCTGAAAGGGCGGCGTCGACCCGTGCGGTGGTGCTGCCGATCTGGACGATCGTCACGTCTTTACCCGGCGTCAAGCCCACTTTCGACAAAGCGTAGCGGGCGATGAAATCCGAAGAGGAGCCGAAGCGGCTGATCGCGACGGAACCGCCTTTGAGCTGCTCCGGTGTTTTTATTTCAGGTCGACCCATCAGATAATAGTTAAGCGAGGTGACGCCGCCGACGATCAGAGCAGCGTCCGACCCCGCCATAGCGGAATGGATCACGGCAGGTCCTGCCAATTGGGCGATCGGCGTGTCAGCCGCAATCAACGCCATGACCGCGGTCGTGCCGCCGGAAAAAAACACCAGCTGAACATCCAGGCCATTCTTTTCGAATATCCCGGCATCTTTCGCGATCCAGGCCGGCAGCGCATCGCCGCTGATGGCGCTGTAGCCGACATTGATCTTGGTCAGCTGGGCGCGAACCGGAGTGCTCCAGATAACCGCTAACGCCAAGGAGAGAATTGAAAGCGCAAAGCGTGTGGTGTTGATCATAGGGGCTCCTTGCTGTTGAGCTGCGGCCTACCGCAGGGTCAGTAGATATCTTGCGCCGGAAACCATGAAAGGACGCTATACCTTGACCATCTGTAAGGTCAAGGAACAAGCTGGAAAACGCGCGCGATCACAGCTAAACTATGCGATTCAACATTTGATAGGCGCACGTTTCCTCTACTCGGGTTTTTGCAATGATTAAGATCAACCAACTATCTAAGTCGTATTTCGCTCGGGAACTCTTCAGCGACGTTAGTTTACAGATGAATGCCGGCGATCGTCTGGGTCTGGTCGGGCGAAACGGTCACGGCAAATCGACGTTGTTTAAATTAATCTTGGGCCAGGAAGAGCCGGACTCGGGAGAGATCACGATTCCGCGTAATTATCGCATTGGCCATCTCGAGCAACATCTGCATTTTACCGAATCGACGATCTTAGCGGAGGCGGCTCTAGGACTGCCCGAAGAGGAATCTCATTCGATCTATAAAGCGGAAGCCATCTTGTTTGGACTGGGCTTTTCCGCTGCCGATCTTGAAAAAGCGCCTGGCGATTTTTCCGGCGGTTTCCAAATCCGTATCAACTTGGCCAAGCTCCTGATTTCCGAGCCCAACCTGCTGTTGCTCGACGAGCCGACAAATTACCTCGACATCACCTCGGTTCGGTGGATCGCCAGATTCCTCGCCAGCTTCAACGGCGAGCTAATTGTGATTTCCCACGATCGGGATTTTATGGACAGCGTCACGACGCACACCGCGGTGATCCATCGCCAGAAAATTCGCAAGTTCGAGGGCGGCACCGCCAAGGCTTACGCGCAAATCATCCTAGAGGACGAAATCCACGAAAAGACCCGGGCCAACGAAGATCGCAAGCGGGCTCATGCCGAGGCTTTTATCAATCGATTTCGCGCCCAAGCTTCGAAGGCCAAAATGGTTCAGTCCCGCCTCAAGATGCTGGAGAAACTACCCAAGCTCGACGAGCTAGCCG